>JANNVG010000100.1:0-2155 GCA_031414395.1 Fimbriiglobus sp. | reverse complement strand
TACTTCGCCCACATGGCCCGGCGGGAGTTGACCGGGTTGCGGGTCGTGACGGACTACGTGGACGTGGAGTACGAGGGAAAGCGGCCGCTCGTCGCCGCCCTGCCGCCGGGCGTTCACAAGTTCACCTGCCAGGCGAACTTGCTCAAGCTGCTGTACGTCGAGCGGGCGGCCGCCCGGCGGTCGTGGCGGGTGGTGGTGTGCAAACCGGAAGACGCCGAACTGCTGATGGCCCGCCGGCAGGCGCTCCTCGTTCCGAACGGGACTGCGGTCCGGCCCGACCTGTCCGCGGTGGGGCACGACCCGGACGCGGTCCTGTTCGCCGGGACGATGGACTACCCGCCGAACGTGGACGCGGCATGCTGGTTCGCCGGGGAGTGCCTGCCGGCGCTGGACGCCGCCCTCGGCCGGTCGGCCCGGTTCGATGTGGTCGGGCGGAACCCGGCGCCCCCGGTGGCAGCCCTCGCCCGCCCCGGACGGGTGGTCGTGCACGGGACGGTGCCGGAGTTGACGGACTACTACCGCCGGGCGGCAATCGTTGTTGCCCCGATCCGGGGCGGGGCGGGCACGAAGCTGAAGGTGCTCGAGGCGCTGGCGTACGGGAAGCCGCTGGTGGGCACGGGCGAGGCGGTCCGCGGGCACGGGCTGAGGTCCGGCATCGACTACCTGCCGGCGGAGACCCCGACGGAGTTCGCGGCGGCGTGCGCCCGACTGCTGGACGACCCCAACCTGCGTGCTACACTCGGACGAGCGGGCCGCGAACGTGTGTTGCAATATCATACCTGGGACGGCATCGGGGACCGGTTGAACCGTGCCCTCGGTGTCGCCTGAACAGCGTCGGAAACTGCCACGTGCTCGTCACCATCGCCATCAACACTTGGAACCGCTCTCGGCTGCTCGACGGCACGCTCGCACACCTCGCCCGGTTGGACGTGCCAGCCGGGGTGCGGGTCGAGGTCGTGGTCGTGGACAACAACTCGACGGATAACACACGGGCCGTCGTCGAGGGGCACGCTGGGCGGTTGCCAGTCCGCTACATCTTTGAGCCGAAGCAGGGGACGTCATTCGCGAAGAATGCGGCGGTCGAGGCGGCGGGCGGGGAGCTGACGTTATGGACGGACGACGACGTGCAGGTGAGTCCGGGATGGCTGCGGGCGTATCTGACCGCCGCGGAGGAGCACCCGCAGGCGTCGTACTTCGGCGGGGTGGTCCGGCCGTGGTACGAGAGCCGTCGGCCGCCGGCGTGGTTCGCCGCCCACCTCGACCGTCTCGGCAGCCTGCTCGCACTCGTCGATCTCGGTCCCGACCCGAAGCCGCTCGATGCCGTGAGCGTGATCGGAGCGAACATGGCGTTCCGCACGGCGGCGATGAAGGGTTATCGCTTCCGAACGGACTTGGGAGATGTCGGCGGCAAACTTCGCAAGGGTGAGGAGAGTGATCTCGTGGACCGGATGCAAGCCGATGGACACCGCGGGGTGTGGGTGCCCGGAGCGGCGGTGGAACACCACGTCCCGGCCGACCGGCTGACCGCTCGATACGTCTGGCGGTACTACGTCGCACTCGGCCGCGCCGAAGCACTGCACCACGGCTACCAGGACGGCCCCCGAATGTTCGGTGCCCCACGATACCTGCTTCGTGCCGCGGCCGGCAACTTGGCCAGTGCCGCGGTGTTGGCTTGTCGGCGCAAGGATTGGGTGCCAAATTTCCTCACCGCCGCGGTCAAGGTCGGGACCATCAATGAAATCCGGGCCGGCCTCCCTCCCACTGGTAGAGGAATGTCGCAGTGAACCCGGACATCACCGTCGCCATGTGTACGTGGAACCGGGCCGCCATCCTGGACGGCAGCCTGGCGGCCGTCGCAGCCATGCGGATCCCGTCGGGGGTGACGTGGGAACTGGTCGTCGTCGACAACAACTCGACCGACGACACCCCAGCGGTGCTGGCCCGGTGGGCCGACAAACTGCCGCTCCGGGTGGTGCGGGAGACCCGGCAGGGCACGTCGCACGCGCGGAACGCGGCGGTGGCGGCGGTGCGGTCGGACTGGTTCGTGTTCCTGGACGACGACTGCCGACCGGAGCCGGACCTGCTGGAACAGTACCTCGAAGCCATCCGCCTGCACCCGGACGTGGTGCTGTTCGGGGGCACGATGAACCCCGAG
>JANNVG010000099.1:0-4419 GCA_031414395.1 Fimbriiglobus sp. | reverse complement strand
GTTTACAAGGGGCACTATCTGGTCCGGCTTCACCAGGTCGGGCTTCTTGGCCACAACATCCGGGCCGGAGGCCGTCACCTTCACCAGCACCCTGCCGTGCTTCTCGATCTCGAACGACTCGGTGTCCAGCTTCACCCCGTCCGCGCCGACCACCTTCACCTGATACTTGCCGGGCGGGAGTGCTTTGTTCTTTTCGCTCGGCTCCAGCGTGTAGAGCCGCTTCCCGGTCTCGTCGTACACCTCCAGTTTGCCGCCCTTGAACCGCACGTCGGCCGTCTCGTCCACCTCCACCACCAGCGTGCCGTCCTTGTTGGTGAACACCATCTGGTACACCGCCACCGCCCCGCCGACGAGCAGCGCGAACAGGCCGAGCGCCACCGCCAGCGGCACGAGCGGGGACTTGCGACGGGCGGCCGGCGCGGGGGTGGCCGTGGCGATCCGCGTGGGCGGGCTGAAGTCCAGTTCGGTGCGGTCGTCGGCCGGCACCACGGCCAGCCGCTCGAGCGCCGCCCGCACCACCTCCGCCGACTCCGGGCGGTTCTGCGGCTCCTTCTCCAGCAGCCGCATCACCAGATCGGACAACTCGGCGGGCACGTCGAAGTTGACCACGCTCGGGGCGGGCGGGGTGTCGAGGGCCAGACTGGACAGGATGGAGACGGTGTCGTTGCCGGTGAACGGCCGCTTGCCGGTGAGCATCTGGTACATCACCACCCCCAGGCTGAACAGGTCGGCGCGGGTATCGACGCCCCGGCCGCGGGCCTGCTCGGGGGCCATGTACGCCGGCGTGCCGACGATCATCCCGCTGGCCGTCAGTTGGGTGTCGTCCGCTTCGAAGCGGGCGAGGCCGAAGTCGAGCACCCGCACCCGACGGCCGTCCGCGTCCACCCACAGGTTGCTCGGCTTGATGTCGCGGTGGATCAGCCCGACGGCGTGTGCGGCGGCCAACCCGCCGGCCACCTGGGTGGCGATGCGGAGCACGTCGGCCACCGGCAGCCGACCGCCGTTCGCCTTCAGGTGGTCGTCTAATCCGCGGCCCTTCAACACCGGCATGGCCAGGAACGGGATGCCGTTGTCTTCGCCGACGTAGTAGATGGGGACGACGCACTCGTGCTCGAGCGCCGCCGCCACCCGCGCTTCCCGCAGGAACCGCCCCTTGGCCGCCGGCTTACGGGCGAGGTCGGCCTTCAGCGTCTTGATGGCCACCGGCCGGCCCAGGCGGGTGTCTTGCGCCAGGTACACCGTGCCCATCCCGCCGCGGCCGAGTTCGCGCTCGAGCTTGAAGTATTCGAGCGTGGGCGGCATGGCCTCGGCGGCGTCCGCGTCCGGGTTGCCGTCGGACGTCCGCGTCACCGCGTTCATGTCGGGCTTCAGCCGCGCGACGAGGCGGTCGGTCATCTCGTCCGCCGATTCCACCTGAGTGCCGGCATCTTTAATGGACGCGAGCAGGGTGTCGTCGGCCAGCGATTCGGCCACGGGAACCACTCGGCTGTCGTCCGCGAAGGTGGCCGACAGTTCCTCGCTCTCAGCGGGCGTCAGTTGGCCGAGCAGCAGTTTCGGCAGTTTGTCGTCGTGCGGCAGGGTCGTGGACATGGCAGTCTCCGAATCGGACAGTACGAGTGAGTAGGGAACCCGTCGCGGAAACCTGTTGCGAAAATGTCCGGTGCGGGGAAATGCTGTGAACATGAGGGCCGACTCGCACCGGCCGCCGCCCGACTGCCGAAGACACAAACCCTGTTTCGGTCGGCATTTACACCCCGTCGAGGCCGGCGAGTTCCGCCCGCAACCGTGCCAGCACCCGCCCGCGGGCCAGGTACACCGCGTTCGGCGACACGCCGAATTCCTCCGCCACTTTCACGCCCGGTTGTCCGTCCACCGCCACCCGCCAGAACACGCCCCACGTCTGTTCGGGGAAGTCCCGCCGCACCAGCCGCAGCGCGCGTTCCACGAGCATCCGGCGGTACTCCGACTCGCTCGCCTCCGGGAGGCCGTCCGGAGACACCAGGAGTTCGAGCTGCTCGGCGGTGGCGGAGGTGTGGCTATTTTGACGGCGGAAGCGGGCGAGCAGCTCGCGGCGGAAGACGGTCCACAGCCAGGCGCGGAAGCTGCCGTCGGGGTCGTGCCGGAACCGCGGCAGCTTGGCGAACAGCAGCACGAACACTTCTTGCAGGGCGTCTTCGGTGTCGGTCGTCGGCACGCCGAACCGATGCGCCCACCGCGACAGGAGGGGCGTGAACAGGCGAACGAACCGCGCCCAGTCGCCGTCCTTCGGCTCCCGGCACAGTCGCTCCAACAGCGAAACCGGCGTCTCGTGCATGGAGATGAAGGTAGCCCGGAATCGAGGTCGCGGCGAGGAGGAACCGCACTCTCAGGCGATTCCCGTAAGCCTGGGCACCCGGCGTGCGAATACTGGAGTGTGCGGCACAGTGCCTTCGTGCCGCGGGAGGTACGCCCATGTTCAGCAACTGGAGGATCGCCCGGCCGTTCGGCATCGACGTGTTCGTCAGCGGATGGTTCTGGCTGCTGCCGGTCTTGATTTTCGCCACCTCGTATGCCGAGGGCGGGTTCGACACCGCTGTTTTCAATACCGCCTCGCTGCTGGCCGTGTTCGTGTGCGTTGCGTTGCACGAACTCGGTCACGCGCTCGCCGCCCGCGGGTACGGCATCCGCACCCGCGACATCACCCTGCACCCCATCGGCGGGGTGGCACGCCTGGAACGAATGCCCGAGAAGCCGTCCGCCGAGATCGCCATCGCGCTCGCCGGCCCCGCGGTGAACGTCGCCCTCGCGGCGGTGTTCGGCGGGCTGTGGTTCGCCGGCCAATCATTCCTCGGCCCAATGGGGTCGGCGGCCGGGTGGGTGAGCGACTTCATCGGCCGGCTGGCCCTCGCCAACGTCGTGCTGGTGGTGTTCAACCTGATCCCCGCGTTCCCGATGGACGGCGGGCGGGTGCTCCGCGCGTCACTCAGTTGGGTCACCAGCCGCGAGACGGCGACGAACATCGCCGGGTGGGTCGGGGCCGGGTTCGCCGTGCTGTTCGGTCTCTACGGCTTCGGTCTGTTCGGGGGTGCGTTCAACCCGATGCTCGTGTTCTTGGCGGTGGCGGTGTTCATGATGGGCCGCCAGGAAGTGCGGGCTGTGCGGGTGCAGGAGCAGCAAAAGCGGGAACAGGCCGAGTCGGAAGCGGCCGAAAGGGAGTGGCAATCGGGTCGTGCCGAACCTGACGGCTGGGTGTACGACGCCGACGCCGGCGAGTGGGTGGAATACCGCGACGGCCACCCGGTGCGCCGGTTCCGTGAGCAGTGACGATCACACCGGGGGCGAAGGCACCGACGGCCTTCGCCCCCGGTTCTTCTCATTCCGAGCCAACTTCCGACCACGTCCGGGTACGATGTACATCGATGCCCCAAACCCTGTAGCCGGCCTCTGTGAGGCCGGTTGACCGGGGTCACAGACCCCGGCTACAGTTTTCCACTGGCCAGGATGGTCCGCCGCGGTGTCCGATCACTACACCGAAACGATTCCGCTCACGCTGACCGCGCCGCCGACACCGGCGGTGGTGCCCCGCGCCACCGTTTGGGGTGCGATCGCGTCGAAGTTCGGCGACTGGTCGGCCGGACTGGGCGACTGGGCGATGTTCTCTCTCCGCGCGAGCACGGGAGTGTTCACCCGCCACCTGAAAGCGGGCGAAGTGCTCCGCGCCTGCTTCGCGTTCGGCAACCAGAGCCTCGGGGTGGTGGCGCTGACCGGCGCGTTCATCGGCATGGTGCTGGCGGTGCAGGCGTACTCGCAGTTCAGCGCGCTCGGGCTGGAGACGAGCATCGGGTCGATCATCCACATGTCGGTGGTGCGGGAGCTGGGGCCGGTGCTGGCGGCGGTCATGTTGTCCGGGCGGATCGGTACGGCGATGGCCGCACAGTTGGGCACCATGCGGGTGACGGAGCAGATCGACGCCATGGCCTGCCTGGGGGTCGATCCGGTGCGGTTCCTGGTCGGCCCGCGGTTCCTGGCCAGCGTGCTCATGATCCCGCTCCTCACCGCCGTCGCCGACCTGATGGGCATCCTCGGCAGCAGCCTGATCTGCCTGCACGTGTTCCACATCGAGCCGTACCACTACTGGGAGCACACGACCACCTTCGTGACGCGGTTCGACCTGCTGGGCGGGCTGCTCAAGTCGATGACGTTCGGTGGGGTGATGAGCCTGATCTGCTGCCACCGCGGGTTCCACAGCAAGGCCGGGGCGGAGGGCGTCGGGCGGGCCGCCACCGAGGGGTTCGTGCTGTCGTTCGTGGCCATCCTGTTCCTCGACTTCGTCCTCGCCCTGTTCACCAACTCCCTGTCCGCCGCCCTGTGGCCGCGGGTGGGGGCGCGGATCGCGTGAGGGGTGGAACCGGGAACGCAGTGACCGGGTGGAACCCCGAA
>JANNVG010000098.1:0-1522 GCA_031414395.1 Fimbriiglobus sp. | reverse complement strand
CGCGCTCCCGGATGAGGCCACTGCGGACCCGTCATACGTGAACACCGGCGACCACCCCCGGACGGGGGGAGGTGGGGGTGAATTCGGTCCCCACACAGTCACCCAGGCGAGGTGGCCCACAACCCCACCTCCCCCCGTGCGGGGGAGGTCGGACGGCTTTGCCGTCCGGGTGGGGGGATCTCCGCCGACTTCCCGTGGCACACCCCTTTCGTGACGCTCACCCCAGGGACACCCGACATCGGACTTGGCGTTGACACCCCGGCGGCAACCCGGATACTCGGATGCCCACTTTCCGCCCTCGCGCGCCACCGGCCGGGCGGCTCACGGATGAGACGTCGCATGAACCTGTTGCAGGACGCCCCCGGCGCCCGCCGCCGGCCCCCGACCGCGGACCATCCCGCCAACGGGATGCCGGCCGACCCGCAATTGCTCGCGCCCGTCGTGTCCGTTTGCATTGCCAACTGGAACTGCCGCGACCTGCTCCGCAAGTGCTTGCTCTCGCTGTTCGCCCAGGACCAGGGCGTGCCGTTTGAGGTGGTGGTGGTGGACAACGCCTCGGCCGACGCCGCCGCCGACATGGTGGCCGACGAGTTCCCGCAGGTGACGCTGCTCCGCAACTCGGACAACTACGGGTTCAGCCGGGCCAGCAACCAGGCGGCGGCGCTGTCGCGCGGCGAGTACCTGTTCTTCCTGAACAACGACGCCGAGGTGTCGCCGTTCGCCCTGCTCGAGTTCACCGCCTTCGCCGACGCCCACCCGCACGTGGGCATGATCGGCCCGCGGCTGACCGGCACCGACGGCCTCGACCAGATCTCCTACCGCCGCCGGCCGACCCTCGCCGCGCTCTTCCACCGCATCAGCCTGCTCCGTTGGACCGGCCTGTTCCGCCGGGCGTACTACCGTTACCGCCGCGACACGTTCGACCCGACCGGCGTGCGGCCGGTGGAAATGCTCATGGGGGCGGCCGTGTTCCTGCCGCGGGCGGCATTCCTGGCGGCCGGCAAGTGGGACGAGGCGTACCGCTTCGGGGTGGAAGACCTGGACCTGTCGGCCCAGGTGGGGCGGCGGGCGGAGGTGATGTACGTCAGCCACGTGCAGGTGCTGCACCACGGGCGGGTGAGCAGTCGGGCGAACATCGGGTTCGCCGCCCCGAACGTGGCGGTCGGGTACGTCCGCTACTTCCGCAAGTCGGGGGTGAGCGGGGCGGCGCTGTTCGCGTACAAGCTGCTGGTCACGCTCGACACCCCCGTGCAACTGGCCGGCAAGCTGATCCAGGCGGGCGTGCGGCGGGCGTGCGGGAAGCGGGAGAAGGCGGCGAAAAGCGTGTTGGCCGCCCGCGGCCTGTGGCACTTCCTGCGGCGGGAGTTGGGCCGGTTTTGGGTGGCGTGATGGCGCCGCCGGACGAGCCGCGACCCCGGGGGGGCCGGGGGGGCCGGAACCCGGGCCGCGCCGTCGCGGGCCCGCGGCACTTGACCCCCCCCGGGAACGGGCAGGTGTTAACCATCGACCCCCAGAACTGGGC
>JANNVG010000097.1:0-8059 GCA_031414395.1 Fimbriiglobus sp. | reverse complement strand
CCCCTCCCCCCAGTTCACATTCCCCCCCCCCCTTTCTCCGTCCCCCCCCCCCACCCCCGCGCCGGGGCCCCCCCGCGGGGCGCCCCCCAACCCCCCCCCCCCCCCCCCCCCCCCCCCCCCCCCCCGCCACTCTCGCAGAGGGGCACCCCATTCGCCCGATGTGGTGGCGTCCGGGCACTGCTGGCGCTATGATCCAATCTTTCGCCCGGATCACCACCACCCATGCCCGCCCCCGACCGCGAGTTCGGCATCCCCTTCCCCGGCACCGTCGTCGAGCCGGACAAGTATTCACAGACCGCCCTGAAGGCGATGCCCGAGGGCGGGCGGCTGAACTGGCCCGAGCTGTTCGGCCGCTCCGCCCCCGTGGTGCTCGACCTGGGGTGCGGGAACGGGCGGTACCTCATCGGCAGCGCCGTCGAGCGGCCGGACCACGACCACCTGGGCATCGACTCGCTGCCGCTCGTCATCCGGTACGCCCGCAAGCGGGGCAACCAGCGGGGCCTGCCGAACCTGAAGTTCGCCGTCCTCGGGGCGGTCGAGTTGCTCGAGCGGTACGTCGAGCCGGGCGCGGTGGCCGAGATCCACTGCTACCACCCGCAGCCGTACTACGACCCGGCCCACGTCCACCGCCGGCTCGTCACCCCGTACTTCCTGTCGCTCGTCCACCGCGCCCTCGCCCCCGGCGGGCGGTTCGTCATCCAGACCGACAACCCCGGCTACTGGAAGTACATCCGCCAAGTGGTGCCGGTGTTCTTCCACTTCGCCGAGGTGAAGGGCCGCTGGCCGGACGCGCCGACGGGCCGCACCCGCCGCGAGATCATCGCCACCAAGAAGGGGCTGCCGGTGTCCCGCGGGCAGGGCACGGCGAAGGTCGGGCTGACCGCGGCGGACGCGCTCGCCCTGGCCGAGAAGCTGCCCCCGCCGACGTTCGACGCCGACCACCGCCTGCGGGAACTGGACCGCATGGGGTAGTGGGTGCCCCGAGTCTGGTAGGGCGGGTCGAGCGGCCGGGGATCGCAAGTGCGTCGGCTGAGGAGCCGCCGACCTGCACACGCCGACCACCGGCCGCGACGCCCCGCCGGGCTGGAACGCGGCGGGGCGTCGCGGCCGGGTGATTCGGTGCGGACACGTCCCCAATCCTCGGAGGAG
Organism: Fimbriiglobus sp.; assembly: GCA_031414395.1. GTDB lineage: Bacteria > Planctomycetota > Planctomycetia > Gemmatales > Gemmataceae > JALHQU01. Next base: position 6,910 of record JANNVG010000097.1, on the reverse strand, counting down.
CGGTTGCAGTCGCCGGCCGCTCGACCCGCCCTACAAGACGCTCGACCGCATGGGCCGCCGTCTTCCGTCGTCCGATTCGTGTTCATCGTGCCTCCGCTTCTGGTAAACTCACGCTCCCACCCCACCGAGCATTTCTCCCCGTGCTCACCCTCCCGCACTCCCCCGCCCGCCTGTGCGACGGCCTCTCCCGCCGCGACTGGCTGACCGTCGGCGGCCTCGGCGCGTTCGGCCTCACCCTGCCCGGCTTGCTCCGCGCGGCCGAGTCGGGCAAGCCGAAGAGGGCGAAGAACGTCATCCTGCTGTTCCTGCTCGGCGGCCCGCCGCAGCACGACACGTGGGACCACAAGCCCGACGCCCCGGCCGAAGTGCGCGGTGATTTGAAGTCCATCGCCACCGCCACGCCCGGATACCGGGTGGGCGAAACGATGGTGCGGACGGCCAAGTACACCGACCGCATCGCCGTGCTGCGCGCCGTGGAAACGAAAGACAACGCGCACAGCAGCAGCGGGTACTTCATGAGCACCGGCCTGCCGCACGCCCCGATGAGCGTGGAGAACGTGAAGCCCGCCGCCCCGAACGACCACCCGGCCCTCGGCGCGGTGGTGCGGAAACTGCTGCCCGACGTGGGCGGGATGCCGTCGGCCGTCACGCTGCCCGAGCAAGCGGCGAACGACGGCAACATCACGTGGCCGGGTCAGGACGCCGGCTTCCTCGGCCGCAAGTTCGACCCGTGGATGCTGAGCGGCGATCCGAGTGCCGCACTCTTTCGACCCGAAGGGATGACGCCGAGTGCGGACGTGCCGTCGGATCGGTTCGCCGACCGGCAGGCGCTGCTCGCCCGCTTCGACACCGCGTTCGCCCGGCTGGACTCGCAGGCGTCGGCGCACACCGCCCGCACGCAACAGGCCATCGACCTGATCGGCTCGTCGGCCGCAAAGAAGGCGTTCGACTTGAACCAGGAGGCGCCGAAGCTGCGGGATCGCTACGGCCGCACGCGGTTCGGCCAGAGCTGCCTGCTCGCCCGCCGGCTGGTCGAGTCCGGCGTGCGGCTGGTGCGGGTGAACTGGACCCGCGTGGCCGGCGCGCCGAACAACGGCCACTGGGACACGCACAGCAGCAACGCCGCCGGCGTGAAGGCGCTCATGCCCGTGCTCGACGCCGCATACACCGCGCTGCTGGACGACCTGGCCGACCGCGGGATGCTCGACGACACGCTCGTGATCTGGACCGGCGAAATGGGCCGCACGCCGAAGCTGAACGGGGCCGGCGGGCGGGACCACTGGGGCAACGTGTTCAGCGTGGCGCTGGCCGGCGGCGGGGTGAAGGGCGGGGTCGTGTACGGGTCGAGTGACAAGATCGCCGGGTACGCGGTGGACGGCCGCGTGCGGCCCGACGACCTGACCGCCACCATTTACCACACGCTCGGCATCCCGCCCGAGAGCGAGATCAGCGACGCCCTCGGCCGCCCGCTGCCCATCACCCGCGGGCAGGTGATTCACCAAGTGGTGTGAGGCAGAGTGTGGGTCAAACACCCCACCCCCGCCGGGGATCTGCGTTCCCTCGGCGACCCTCCCTCCCCAGACTTGTTAGCCCGACGCGCGAGCGAGGGGCCAACGACTTGTTAGCCCGAAGCGCGAGCGAGGGGCCAACGACTTCCGCGGAAGACCAAGAGGTGACGGGGCGCGTGCCGCTCCCGTTTCTTCTTTGTGTGGGCGGGCCCCTCGCTCGCGCGTCGGGCTAACAAGCGCAAGACCAGGAGGTGACGGGAACGTCACGCTCCCGACTCGTCGTTAAGGTCACTGGCCCCTCGCTTGTGCTTCGGGCTAACAAGTCCGCGGAGGGGTCACCGACCCGAGCAACGCGAGGGCGGCGGGGGTGGGGTTCATTCCACCATAAGCTCACCCACGTGTGACCTGTTAGCCGCTACCGCACGGCCGGCTCGCCCTCCAGCGCTTCCCACACGGCTGCCAGCTTCTTCTTCGCGTCGGCCGGCAAGTCCTTCTTGCTGAACATGGCCATCACATACAACTCGCCCAGCACTTTGCCCGGTCCTTCCAACTCCGGGTGATCCTCGGCGATGCGGGCGGCGAACTCGCTCGGCGTTTCGTCGGGCTGGCGGCCGGCGTCACGGTCCCACGCCCAGGAGTCGAACGCGGCGAACGTGTACTCGGCCAACTCGCGGGCGGTGCGAGTCTTCGCCGTGCCGTCGGTGAACGGGTTGTCGAACGCGCTGAACGGCGGCGGGCGGAGCAGCTCTTCCTCCTCCGCGGCTTCCTCCTCCGCGGTCTTCGCCTTCGCCACCTTCTTGCCGAACAGCCCGCGGAACCAGTCGAGCAGCCCCTTCGCCCAGCCGGTGAAGTTGGAGAAATACTTGAGCAGGAAGTACCCGCCGCCGCCGATGACCGCCACCGCCAGCACGATCCACACGATCCACTTGACCACCTCGCCGACCACCTCGAACCCCTGCCCCAGCTTCTCCAGCGGGTTCGACCCCTGCTCCCCGTCGCTGCCGTCGCCGTCGCTCCCCTCGCCCTCCGACTTGCCGTCGGACTTGTCGCCGTCTTCGCCCTTCTCGCTCTTGTTCCCCTGGGCCTCCTTCCCGTCCTTCTTGTCGTCCCCCTTGTTACCCTGCTGGTTCTTGTCGCCGCTCTTCTCGCCGTTCCCCTTGTCGCCGTCGCCCTTCTCCCCCTGCTTGTCGCCTTGCTTGCCGCCGCTCTGGTTGCCGCCCTTGTTGTCCCCTTGCCCCTTCGCCTCACCCTCGCCCTTGCCGCCGGGCTTGCCCCCCTGGGCGTTCTTCTGCCCGTCGCCGCTCTCCTTCCGCTGACCCGCCGCACCGTCGCCCTTGCCCGCCGAGTTGTCCTTCACCACCGCGTTCTTGCTCGCCTTGCGGTCCAGCTTGCCGCCCTTCTGTTGGGCGAACAGGGGCGTCTCGCTGTGCGGTCGCGGCAGCATGGCGGCCACGCCGATGAACGCCACGATGAGCAGCAGCCCCAGCCCGAGCCACGCGGCCGTCATCGCCGTCGGGATCGTGGCCTTGCGGTCCTCCAGGTAGCGCTTCAACCCCATGAGCGTGGTCGTCACGAGCAGCCCGAGCGCGCTGCCGATGTAGATCGCCATTTGCCAGAAGGTCGCCGAGCGGCGGGCGGAGTCGTCGGCCGGGATCATCGCCTGCCCGAGCGCGAACAAGGGAATGGCCGCGAGCGCGAAGTAGAGCACCCACACGCCGGGGGTGTGCGGCTTCTTCTTCCGCCACTCGCGGAACTTCAGGTACTTCTGCACCCACCCGACCGCCGCAGCCGGTTGCGGTTCCTTCTTCTTGTGCTTCTTGCGGGTCTCTTGCACGCTGCGGTCGGGGTCGAACTCCTCGTCGTCTTCGGCGGCGGTGGTGCTCTTGGTGCCGTCGAACCCGGCGGCGGCGAGTACCCCGCGGCCGGACGCCTTGCGGGCCTCGTCCAGGTGCGTGCAGTCCCACGTCAGCTTGTCGGCCGTCCACCACACCAGGGCGATCAGCCCGACGTTGATGACCGGGCCGAGCACCTGGAACAGCCCCTTCTGGTACTCGACGAACGCCATGCACGCGATGAAGCACGCCCCGCCGAGCACCAGCCCGTAGGCGGCCGACTTCCACTTGCTCTGGGTGATGGCGATGCGGGCGACGAGCACCGCGCCGAACACGTAGAAGCCGAACGTCCAGTCGAGCCGCCCCTGGAACTGCCCGCCCTGCAACACCTCGATGAGGAAGAACACGAGGCTGCCGGTCATGAGCATGACGAGCACCGGCGCGACGACGACGGACGCCACGTCCACGAGCGGCAGCTTGAAGCGTTCCTCGGCCACGGTGCGGACTCCGGCGGGGGGTGGAGGTGATTGTACCTCATCGGCGAGCCGAGCGGCGTCAGCCGCCGGGTTCCTTCACCACCCGGCTCGCCCACCTCGGCTCGCCCTGTCCGTCGCCGGCCGGTACACTCGCACCCGTCCCCGCAGGAGCGCTCGCATGTCCGCCGTCACCAGCCCGCCGCCCAAGCTGCTCACCGCCGAAGAGTACGCCGCCCTGCCCGACGACGGGCGGATCACCGAACTCGTCAGAGGAGTGATCGTTGAGATGCCGAGTCCCACTTCGTCCCACGGCTACGTCTGTGGCAACTTCGCCCACCACCTGAACCTGTACGTCCGCCAACACGACCTCGGTCGGGTGGTGTCGAACGACTCCGGGGTTGTCACCGAACGCGGCCCGGACACGACGCGCGGTGTGGACGCGGCCTACTACAGCTACGAGCGCGTGCCCCGTGGACCGCTCCCGGAAGGGTACTGGCCCGCGCCGGAGTTGGTGGTCGAGGTGCGGTCGCCGTCCGAGCGCACCAGTCGGGTGATGGCGAAGGTGAGTGAGTACCTCGCCGCCGGGGTGCGGGTGGTCCTGGTGGCGTGGCCGGAAGAGACGACGATCATGGCGTACAGCGAGGAGTTCTTCAACCGCTCGTTCGGTGCGGGCGAAGACCTGACACTGCCGGAGCTGTTCCCCGACTTCCGCGTGCCGGTGCGGTCGCTGTTCGAGTGACCCTACCCGACCCGCCCGCCGCGTGCTACAGTGGGCGTTCTGTTCCTTCCCGCGTTCGGATGGCCCCGACTATGCGCTCGCTGCCGCGTCGCTTCGCCGCCCTCGTTCTGCTCGCCGCCGCCCTGCCCGTGTTCGCCGCCGAGAACAAGCCGGCCACGCCCGAAGAGCGGGTGAAGAAAGACCTGGAGTACCTCGCCGGCAAGGAGTGCGAGGGCCGCGGGCTGGAGACCGACGGCATCAAGAAGGCGGGCGAGTACGTCGCCGACCAGTTCAAGGCCGCCGGCCTGAAGCCGGGCGTGGGCGACAGCTACTTCCAGCCGTTCGACGTGCCCGGCCCGAGCAAGCTGGGCACGCCCGTGTCGCTCGTGTTTAAGAAGGGCGACAAGACCACCGAGCCGAAGGCGGGTGACGGGTACACGGCCACCGTGTCGTCGGCCAACGGGAAGGCGACGGGCGAACTGGTGTTCGTCGGGTTCGGCCTCACCAGCAAGGATCAGCCGAAGTACGACGACTACGCCGGCCTGGACGTGAAGGGCAAGGTGGTGGTGGTCGTCCGCCGCACCCCGCAGGCCGACGACGCGAAGGGACCGTTCGGGGTCAACAACCCGCTCGCCAGTCTGGTCAGCAAGATTCAGAACGCGGCCGACCACGGGGCCACCGGGGTGCTGTTCGTCAGCGACACCGCCACGGCCGACAAGGACGACAAGCTGATGCCGCCCGAGCAGACGGCCGGGGCGCAGATCGGCGGGCCGGTCATGCACGTCAAGCGGGACGTGATCGACGCCCTGTTGAAGGACCACGACACCACGCTCGCCGACTGGGAGAAGAAGGCGAACAAGGCCGGCACGCCGGACAGCTTCGCGCTGAAGGGGTGGGCGGCCGAGACGGAAGTGACGGTGGTGAAGAAGAAGTACCCGACCCGCAACGTGGTGGGCGTGCTGGACGGGGCCGGCGACCTGAAGGGCGAGACGGTGGTGATCGGCGCGCACTACGACCACCTGGGCAGCGGCGAGCCGGGCAGCTTCCCCGGCAACAAAGGGAAGGTCCACTTCGGGGCGGACGACAACGGGAGCGGCACCACCGGCCTGCTCGAACTGGCCCGCCGGTTCGGGGCGATGAAGGACCGCCAGGGGCGGCGGGTCGTGTTCGTCGCGTTCAGCGGGGAGGAGCAGGGGCTGTTCGGCAGCAAGCACTACGCGGCCAACCCGACGGTCGACGCGAAGTCGATGGCGTTCATGCTGAACATGGACATGATCGGCCGCATGAGCCAGGTGGACGACAAGGACAAGGAGGGCAAGGTGACGAAGAAGGACCGGCTGGTGGTGTACGGCACCGGCACCAGCACCGGCCTGGACAAGCTGGTGGACGACACGCTGGCCAAGGGCGACTACAAGCTGTTCAAGATCGCCGGCGGGCAGGGGCCGAGTGACCACACGTCGTTTTACAACAAGGGCGTGCCGGTCCTGTTCTTCTTCACCGGCACGCACAAAGACTACCACCGCCCGACCGACACCCCGGACACCATCAACGTGCCCGGCCTGCTGAAAGTGGTGGACGGCGTGCAGGCGCTCGCCGACCACTTCGCCACCGTGAAAGTGCGACCCGACTTCATCAAGACGAAAGGCGGCGGCGAGGATCCGACCGACCCGAACCCCCGCGGGCGGGTGAACATCCCGAAGTTGCAATTCGCCCCCGGCAACTACGGCGAGGAGGACAAGGGCGTGCTGGTGGAGTCGGTGACGGAGGGCGGGCCGGCGGCAAAGGGCGGCATCAAGGAGGGCGACTTCATCATCGGCATCGCCGGCACCCCGGTGAAGAACATGACCGGGTACATGCAGGCGATGGGCAAGGTGAAGGCGGACACCGAGGTCGAGATCACGGTGCTGCGGAAGGACAAAGAGGTGAAGCTGAAGGTGACGCCGATCAAGTGAGGGCGGGGCGGAAGCGGGGGGCATACGAACCTCGCCGCCGGGGCCGGCGGCCGTTACGACCACCGGCGCGGCAGTGGTTGCCCGGGAATCCGGCAGGCGGCGGGACGTAGCCACCGTCTGCCGGGGTGCCGGTCGCGGAAATCTCCGCGTATTATCGGTCTTTCCCCGGCGGCCCGCTAACACTTTCCGCCGCCGGTGGGGGTTTTCGGGCAGTGCATGCAACCGGTGTGCCCACTCCCGGCGTGACAGCCGTATGAGAACCCGCCGGGCCGGTTGACCCGCCGCCCGCCCGGCCCGACAATACGGCACCCGACCCCAGGACCCGCCCCGATGCCCGACTCGACCGGCCCGATCGACCCGGACCGCGACCCGCTCGACCTCCTCGCCGAGGAGTTCGCGGACCGGTGCCGCCGCGGCGAGACGC
>JANNVG010000096.1:0-2271 GCA_031414395.1 Fimbriiglobus sp. | reverse complement strand
CGACGCCCCCCAACTTGCGGCCGCTGGGCAACGGCGCCGGGGGCTTAGCGTACAACACAGCCTCCGTTCGCCGGCCTGTTTGAGCCGGGACACCCCGCCCACACTCCGCCCGGCTACAACGGATCACCCGCTGGGCACGGGCGGGTGCGACGGTTCGGGCTGCGTGACCGCCTGTCGGGTGAGCCGCAGCAGGCGGGCGAACCGCCACGTCAGCCAGCCGCCCACGCCGCACGCGGCCAGGATGACCAGCACGGCGATCACCTTCGCGGGGACGGACACGCCGGCCGCGTCGGTGTTCACTTCCCTCCCGCCCGCCGTCACCACCAGGGCCACCACGCCCAGGCCCAGGCAGGCCATCACCGCCACCGTGCCGAACACCACCGCCACCGCGTACCGCCCGGTCTGGGTCGCCGTTTGCCAGCCGGCCGTCTCCCACAGCAACCGGTTCAACACCGACAGGATGGCGAACTCGAGCAGCACGCCGATGAGTCCGGCCGACAGCCCGATCATGAGGAAGCCGGCCCCGGTGGGCGGGAGGGCGAGCATCGGCCGGCCGATGACCAGCGGGACCACGGCCAGCACGCCGGCCGCCGACAGCCCGGCGCCCACGGCCGCCGCCGTCACCCACCCGCCGAGGGCGTACCGCTCGGCCGCCGCCCGACAGCGGAGGTAGCCGCGCAGCCGGAGCACACACCCGCCGCCCGCGAACACGAACCACCACGCGGCCAGCGCCACCTGCACCGGCGGCAGCCAGCGGGGGAACTCGTCGGGCGAGGGGTGGCCGATGGTGACGCGGAGGAGGAACGAGACGGCCACGCACGCGGCGGCGGTGGCGAACGCCCACACGCTGAGCCGGAGCAACCTCAGCCCGCCGGCGACCTCGGATTGCAAGAGGGGCGGGAGGGCGGGGGCGTCGGTGGCGGCCTCGCGGGGGTGCGGGCGGCGGGGCACGCGGACCGGCTCGCCGCAGCCGGGGCACGACACCAGCACGGCCGCCGCCGGGTTCACCCGCAGGTCGGTGCCGCAACTCGGGCAGCAGAACAACAGCCCCATGTCCCACCCCCCACTGGGGATCACGCCGCGTTGCCGTGGGCGTCCAGCCAGCCGGCCATCGCCCCCCGCGCGGCACCCACCAGCCGCACGTGCATCAGCCACACCAGCAGGCCGGCCAACAGGCACACCGCCGGCGGGATGACACCCTTGTAGGCGCCGGCGTAGTCGAACAGCGGGCCGACGTTCTTCTCCCACTGGCCGGCCACCAACTTGTTCGTGTCGTGGCCCGCCGCGTGCGCCGGGTTCTTGGTAAGCGGCTGCCGCAAGTCGTAGTCCGGGAACTCTTCGCCGGTCGCGCGGGACTCATACCCCGGCGCCCAAAAGCCGAAGTACCGGCCGGGGGCGAGCGCGCCGGTGCCGACCAGCCCGATGACGACGAACCCGAGCAGCATCAGGTATCGGGTGGCGCGGCCGGCCGGCTTGCCGTCGGCCAGCGCCGACCCGACCCGCCCGACCGCCGACGCGAACCAGAACTCGCCCACCGCCACCGCCGCGATGCCGACGAACATGCCCAGCCGCTGCATCATCCCTTCGTTCGTGTTCCAGGCGAACAGCAGTTCCCGCTCGGCCGGGAAGCCGCCGCCGCCGGTGATGAGCAGGGCCACGTTCGGGAAGAGGACCGCGATGGCCCCGCCCAGCGCGATCAGGGATGCCAGGGCCGACAGCATGGCCGGCCCGCCGACGGCCGACCGCTTCGGGGCGCCGGCGAAGCCGAGCCGGCCGAACACGTTCAGCAGTAACGCCAGCAGCAGCGGCACGCCGACCCCGAACAGCGGGACCGCCGTCGCCAGGTCGAGGCCGTTCACCCCGAGCAAGTCGGCGCCGACGTCCGGGATCAGGTCGGGCTTCACCGCCATCGCGATGTAATACGCCGGCAGCAGCACCGCTGGGATGAGCAGCAGGAAGTTGGCCGCCTGCACCCACCCCAGCCCGCCGCGGCTCTTCTTCCAGCTCTTCACCGTGCCTTCGGTGGGGGCGGCGGCGCCCGCCGCTCGCGGCACGGGCGCGGGGTTGCCCTTGCGGGCGAACGGGTCGCTCGCCCGGCGTGCCTCGGCCGGTTCGGCCGGCGGCTTGGCCCGTTGCGGCGGGGCCGGGTCGGGGTTGCCGGAGTTGAACGGGATGGACGACCGCGCGGCCCCACCGCCACCACGAGGCGCGTCGGCACTCGCGCCGGGCGGCGGGCCGACCTGTGGCCCGAGGGCGAAGTCGGCGAACGAC
>JANNVG010000095.1:0-2240 GCA_031414395.1 Fimbriiglobus sp. | reverse complement strand
TCCCGCCCGCTCAGATGCGGGCGGGACGCCCGCGCTCCCGGCCGGCAGTTTTCGCTACACTAATTGTTCACGTTTGGGGCGGGCCTGGATGCCGCCCCGGTTCGCGGCGGTGTCGCCGGCTTGTCGCCGGCCAGCCGAACCGCGGCACTCCACACCCGCCCATGAGTGCCCCCTCCGACCCCGCCCACGGCGGGAAACACCACCAGTCGTTCTGGCTGTGGGTGATGTGCCTGACCGGCGTCGATTACTTCTCCACCCTCGGCTACCAGCCGTCCATTGCCGTGCAGAACGCCGGCGTCCTCGCCCCGTTCGCCACCGTCGTGCTGGTCATCCTCACGCTCGTCGGCGCGCTGCCCATCTACTGCTACGTCGCCGGCAAGTCGTTCAGCGGGCAGGGCAGCATCGGCATGTTGGCCGAAGAGGTGAGCGGGTGGGCGGGGAAAATTCTGGTGCTGGTGCTGCTCGGGTTCGCCGCCACCGGGTTCGTGCTGACCATGACGTTGTCCGCGGCCGACGCCGCCGTCCACCTGATCGAGAACCCGCTCTGGCCGTTCAAAGGGGAAGACGGCTCGCACTCGGTCCTCCAGCAAATCCTGGTCACGCTCACCCTGCTGCTGCTGCTCGGGGCGATGTTCATGCGGGGGTTCTCGGAGGTGATCGGATTGGCGGCGGCCATCGTCGGCATTTATCTGGTGCTGAACGTGATCGTCGTCGGGAGCGGGCTGGTGTACGTCGCCCAACACCCGCAGTTGTTCGAGGCGTGGTGGGCGAAGGTGCAGTCCGGGCAGTGGCACCTGCCGGAGTCGCCGGGGTGGGCGGTGGGCGGCGGGGTGATCGGGATGCTCGCCGTCAGCATGTTGCTGTTCCCCAAGCTGGCCCTCGGCCTGAGCGGGTTCGAGACCGGTGTGGCGGTGCTGCCGAACGTGAAGGGCAAGCCGGGCGACGCCCCGAAGTTGCCGGCCGGCCGCATCGCCAACGGGCGGAAGCTGCTGTTCACCGCCGCGGCCATCATGTCGGTGTTCCTGCTCGGCTCGTCGCTGGTGGTCAGCACGCTCATCCCGGCCGAAGACATCACCCCCGTGAAGGCGGACGGCACGCTGCCGCCCGACGACGCGGGCAAGCCGATTCACGAGATCGAGAAGTGGCCGAAGAAGCCGGCGGCCGGGCGTGCCCTGGCGTACCTGGCGCACGGCGAGGGCGAACACGGCAAGCAGATCTCCCCGCTGTTCGGCGAGGTGTTCGGCACCGTCTACGACGTGAGCACCATCGTCATCCTCTGGTTCGCCGGGGCGAGCGCGATGGTCGGGCTGCTCAACCTGGTGCCGCAGTACCTGCCCAAGTACGGCATGGCCCCGGAGTGGGCGCGGGCGACCAAGCCGCTCGTGCTGCTCATCACCGGCATCACCTTCGTGGTGACGGTCATGTTCGAGGCGAACGTGGACGCCCAGGGCGGGGCCTACGCCACCGGCGTGCTGGCGCTCATCACCAGCGCGTGCGTGGCGGCCGACATCGACGTGTACCGCACCCGCACCGGCCCGTGGTACAAGCGGCTCTCCTGGCCGTTCGCCGTCATCACCGCCGTGTTCGTATACACCTTCGTGGTGAACGAGGTGGAGAAGCACTTCAAGGGGCTGCTCATCGCCTCGTTCTTCATCCTCGGCATCCTCCTCACCAGCTTCTGGTCGCGGTTCGCCCGCAGCCGCGAGCTGCGGTTCGGCGGGTTCAAGATGGCCGACCCGTCGTCCATGCTCCTGTGGGACGCCATCCGCCACATGGAGTTGAGCATCCTGGTGCCGCACCGCCCCGGTCGCCGCACGCTCGCCGAGAAGGAGCAGGCCATCCGCCGCGAACACCGCATCCCACGGGATTTGATGGTGGTGTTCGTGGAGGTGGACTTGGCCGACGCGAGCGAGTTCGCCCCGCAGCCGGTCATCGAGGTGGCGCAGGAGCAGGGGCGGTACGTGCTGAAGGTGACACAAGCGGCGAGCATCTCGCACACGCTGGCGGCGCTGGCGCTGGAGATGGCGAAGGTCGGCCGCCCGCCGGAAATTCACTTCGGCTGGACGGACGAGTCGCCGGTCAGCGGCACGCTCGGCTTCTTGCTGTTCGGCGAGGGGAACGTGCCGTGGATGGTACGGTCGCTCCTGCGGCGGGCCGAGCCGAACGCGGACAAGCGACCACTCATCATCATCGCGGGGGCGTAAAGTGTTCCGCGCGCTCCGCGCGCGGGTCCGGGGCGG
>JANNVG010000094.1:0-6466 GCA_031414395.1 Fimbriiglobus sp. | reverse complement strand
CCCCGCGTGGGTTCGGGCGTATTCGGCTGGGGGTGCTAGATGACCACTTCACGGTCTGTCTGAATCCGCTCGCGGAGCGAGCCGACCACTTCACGGCCCGTTTCACCCTTCCGCACGGCCGGCCGGCGGCTACACTAAACTGTTGACCCTCGCCGGCCTTCGGGGCCGGTTTTTTGCGTTTCACGGTACCCCCGCCGATGGCCAGCAAGAGCAAGCCGAAGTCGTTGCCACTCACCCAGGCTCCGGTCGCTCACTCGGCCGTCTCGCCGAAGGGCAGCTACGCTTTCATCTCGCTCGGCTGCCCGAAGAACCTGGTGGACAGCGAGCGGATGCTCGGCAAGTTGGCCCAGGACGGGTACGCCCTGCAACCCGACGCCGACGGCGCCGACGTGGTGGTCATCAACACCTGCGGGTTCATCGAACCGGCCCGGCAGGAGAGTTTGGGTGTCATTCGGGAAATGCTCGCACTGAAGGCGGCCGGGCGGGTGGGCAGCGTGGTGGTGGCGGGATGCATGGCCGAACGACAACGTGAAGTGCTGTTAGAGCAGGTGCCGGAGGTGGATCAGATTGTCGGCGTGTTCGGCCGCGAGGAGATCGCCGAAGTGGTGGACCGGGCGGTGGCCCACATCACCGAGCAGCGGAGCGTGTTCCGCCCGGCGCCGGTGCGAGCGCTCGAAGACACGGCCCGCCTGCGGATCACCCCGCGGCACTACGCCTACCTGAAGATCAGCGAGGGGTGCGACCGCCTGTGTACCTACTGTGCCATCCCCAAGATGCGGGGCAAGCACGTCACGAAGCCGATTGAGGAGATCCTGAAAGAGGCCCGCGAGTTGGCCGCCGACGGCGTGTGGGAACTCATCATCGTCGCGCAAGACACCACCTACTACGGCATGGACCTGTACGGCAGGGTGCGGCTGGCCGAGCTGCTCCGTGAGATGGACACGCTCGACGGCATCGAGTGGATTCGCATCCTGTACGCCTACCCGGAACACATCGGCGACGACCTGCTGGCCACGCTCGCCGCGAGCAAGAAGATCATTCCGTACCTCGACATGCCGCTCCAGCACATCAACGACCGGATGCTGCGGCGGATGGTGCGGCGGGTGGACCGCGACGCGACGGAGACGCTGCTGGCGAAGCTGCGGACGGCGTGGCCCAAGCTGGCCATGCGGACCACGTTCATCGTCGGCTTCCCCGGTGAGACGGAAGCCGAGTACGAGGAGTTGAAGCAGTTCGTGGCCGACCAGAAGTTCGAGCGGGTGGGCGTGTTCCCGTACTCGCTCGAACCGGGCACGCCGGCCGAGAAGATGGACGGGCACATGCCCGAGGAAGTGAAGCAGGCCCGCGTGGCCGGCATCATGGAGGTGCAACAGGGGATCGCGTTCGACTTCGCCCAGAACCAGATCGGCACTGAACAGACGGTGCTGCTCGACGGCCCCGACCCGGAGTTCGCCAACCACTTCCGCGGGCGGACCACGGCCGACAGCCCGGACATCGACTGCGAGGTGCGGGTGAAGGGGAAGAGCCTGAAGTCGGGCGACTTCGTGACGGCCAAGATCACCGCCGCCGACGGGTACGACCTGGTGGGCAAGGTGATCGGCACCGCGTGGTAGAATAGAACCGCGACCGACAGGGAGCGGGTGCGCGTGTCAAGTGCCCCCGCTCCCGACGCACGAGTGGATCGGGTTTTCAAGGATCACCCGATGTTCGACGAGTGGTCCGCCGCCATTGAGGAGAACCGACGGATTCAAAACGCCGAGGACGCGGCGCGGTTGGCCGAAGCCTGATCCCGTAGGGTGGGTCTGCCCGGAGCGCCTCGCTCCGGCGACCCACGCGACACGAGTCCGTGGGTCGCCGGACGGAAACCGTCCGTCAGACCCACCCTACGGTTGTCGCTGGCCGGGCTGATTGATTGACCGCCACTTGTAGGGTGGGTCTGCCCGGAGCGCATCGCTCCGGCGACCCAAGTGTCGGGCCCGTGGGTCGCCGGACGGAACCCGTCCGTCAGACCAGGTTGCAGTAGCCGGGGTCTGTGACCCCGGTCCGATCGGCCTCACAGAGGCCGGCTACAGTAACAGATCACTTCCAACTATTTCGCACATTCGCTGACAGAAACGGCGGCGACCGGGATACTCAGTGCGTTCACCACCCGCCGACCCCGTGGGCACCCCCCGATGGCCACCCTCCGCCCGTGCCCCGACCGCCGCGACCTAGAGCAGTTCCTGCTCGGGCACGGCGACCCCGCGAGTGCGACGGGGTTGGAAGATCACCTGTCCACATGCCCGACGTGCGCGACGGCGGCCGGCCAGTTGTCGGCGGAGGACGAACTCGTGTCGTCCGTGAGGAAGGCGGTGAGCACGCACGCCACACCCGAGCCGAAGAGTGTGGAATCGTTGGTGAGCGCGTTCCGGCTGGCCGCCCGCGAGTCGGACGGCCGCACGATCAGCTACTCCGGGGCGAACCCGCCGTCCGACGCCCCGACCGCCGAGCAGGTACCCACCGCCATCGGCGGGTACGAGGTCCGCGGGGTCCTCGGCCGCGGCGGAATGGGGGTGGTGTTCCACGCCTTCGACCGGCTTCTGCGGCGGGAGGTGGCAATCAAAGTGGTGAAGCGGGAGTGGCGGCGGTCGAAGGACGCCGTCGAGCGGTTCCTGGCCGAGGCGCGGGCGGTGGCGGCCGTCGAGCACGACAACATCGTCGTCGTACACGCCGTCGAAATGCACGACGGCCACCCGTGCCTGGTGATGCCCCTGCTGAAGGGCGAGCCGCTGTCCGCCCGGTTGGGCACCGACAACGGCCCGCCGTTGTCGGTCGAACACCTGACCAGCCTGGCGCGCGACGTGCTCGGCGGGCTGGTCGCCGCCCACGCCATCGGCCTGATCCACCGCGACATCAAGCCGGGCAACTTGTGGGTCGAGAGCAGTCGCGGGTTCGGGCGGGTGAAGATCCTCGACTTCGGGCTGGCGGTGGCGGCCGAACAAGAGGGCATCGGCATGGGCGGCACGCCGGGGTTCATGCCGCCCGAACAGATCCACGGCGGGGCCATCGACCCGCGGGCCGACCTGTTCGCCGTCGGGTGCGTGCTGTACCGCGCCGCGACCGGGCGACAGGCGTTCGACGGCAAATCCTCCACCGACCGGCTGGTGCGGACGATCACCCGCGACCCGCAGCCGGTGCGTGAACTGAACCCGGCCATCCCCCCGCGACTTGCCGCATTCATCGAACGGCTTCTGGCCAAGGAGCCGGCGGACCGGGTGGCGTCGGCGACGGCGGCGCTGGACGAACTGACTGCGATTGAAGCGGAAGTCTCGACGCGGCGGCGGCGGACCACTCGGCGGGCGTGGCTGGCGGGCGTGGCGTTCGCCGCCACCGCCGGCGGGCTTGCCGCATGGTTCCTCAACGCCGACCCCCCGCCGGTGGCGGTCGAGATCACACACGACCCGGACATCACCAAGCTCATCCTGTCACGAGACGGCCGCGAGCAAGTGGTGGAGTTGCCGAAGGGTGCCAAGCTGTCGCTCGTGCCGGGCGAGTACACGGTGAAGCTGCCGGCCGACGTGCCGGGGCGACGGTTGGAGCCGGCCTCGTTCACCATCCTGCCCGACACGCCGGCGAAGGTGACGGTTTCGCTGCCGGGCGAGGTGGCCGTGTCGAAAGCCCACGACGGGGCGGTGACGGGCGTGGCCGCCTTCGCCGGCAAGGGGAAAGGGGCGGTCGTGGTGGTGTCGGCGAGCCTCGACCGCACGCTGAACTCGTGGACCGTGGGAAGTGCCGACGAGCCGACGGTCGCCCGCCTGAGCAGCCCGGCCCGCGCGTTCGCCGCCACGCCCGACGGCAAAGTGATCATCACCGCCGGCGGGAACAAGCAGCCGCCGACCGAGCTTGGCGTGCAGGTGTGGGACGGCCCATCGCTCACCGACAACGGCCCGCCGCTCGACGGGCACACCCGCATGGTGAACGTGGCGGCGGTCGCGGCCGACGGCTCCCGCATCGTCACGGCCTCCGCGTCCGAAGTGTGGCTCCGCAGCCCGCGGCAGTCGCGGCGGGAGGAGTTGATCGGCCACGGCGAGGCGAAGGTGACGGCCGCCGCGGTGGACGCGACCGGCAAGTTCGCCCTGACCGGCGACGACGCCGGCAACATGATCCTGTGGGACGCGGCGACGGCCAGTCTGCGCAAGAAGGTGTTGGCGCAGGGCGTCGGCGCGGTGGGGGCGGTGCGGGCGGTCGGGTTCACCACGGGCGGCATCGTCTCGACCGGCGACGACGGGGTGATCCGCGTGTGGGACGCGACGACGTTCAAAGCCCGCGAGTTGACCCCGAAAGGCGAGGCGAAGCCGCAACTCTGCCTCGCGGTATCGGCGGACGGCAAGCGGCTGGTGTGCGGCGGGGCCGACGGGGTGGTGTCCGTCTGGTCGGTGACCGAAGGGCGGGTGCTCACCACGTTCACCGGGCACCAGGGGGCGGTGAACGCGGTCGCCTTCACCCCGGACGGGACGGGCGCGGTGTCGGGCGGGGCGGATCGGACGGTGCGCGTCTGGCGGCTTCCACTCCCATGACGGCGAAGAGCAACAGTCACTAGCGGGCGGCATCGCGTGACGTCCTCCTGTAGCCGGCCTCTGTGAGGCCGGTCCGACCGGGGTCACAGACCCCGGCGACAGGGAGACATCTGCGCAACGCAGAGTCAAAGGCGGGCGGCATCGTGCGATGTCGCCCCTGGGGGTTCCACGGACTTTCATTCACTGGAGAGCGACGATGAACCGGATCATGCTGACGGCGGCGGTACTCGGGCTGGCGGTCGGCGGGTGGGCCGCCGCGGAGCCGACGAAGGCCGAGCTGGAGACGGCGACCCGGCGGGCGAAGCTGGTCGAAGACCTGGTGACGGCCAACCGCCTGCTGGCGTTCGGCAAGGGCGAGTTCGCCGAGGCGAGCGGGCTGAAGGACTACCAGTCGCCCGAAGCGCTGGTCGCCGCGGCCGGCATCCTGCTGCGGGTGCAGAAGGAGTCGGGCGGGTTCGAGGCGGTGAACGAGAAGGGCGATGCGGTGAAGGACGGCAAGACGGCCGACCTGGCCAAGCAGGCCGACGACCTGTTCAAGGACGCCCGCAATCTGGTGAAGGGGAACAAGGCGCGGGAGAGCGAGATCGCAGAACTGATCAAACAAGCCCAGGCGGTGGACGACAAGCGCGGGGCGGTGGGCAAGCCGCGGACGAACACGAAGGTGCTGAAGCCGGGCGAGTCGGTGGAGATCACCATCGGGTTCGTGCCGAGTAGCCCGGCCACGATCAGTTACACCACCGCCGGTGGCCCGCGGCAGCAGTGCGAGATCATCGGGCCGAACGGCAGGACGCTGTACGCCAACACCGGCCGCGACGGCAGCCACAGTTGGACGACGGCGAACGACGACAAGAAGCGGATGGTGACCATCCGCCTGACCAACAACGGCACCGGCACCCACACCGTCACCGTGACGACCAACTGACACTTGTAGCCGGGGTCTGTGACCCCGGTCCGACCGGCCTCACAGAGGCCGGCTACAGTTGCGAACCAACACTCTCGGAGACTTCCCATGAACGCGCTGAAACTGCTCCCCCTGTTCGCCCTGGCCTTCGGACTGGTGTTCACCGGCACGCCGCACGCCGCCGACCCGCCCAAGTCCGGCGAGCCGACCGCGCAGGAACTGGCCGACGCCGAAGGGCGGGCGAGCGTGGTGGCCGACCTGGGCACGGCGGCCGAACTGACGGCACTGGGCCGCGGGCTGTCGTGTGAGGCCACCTCGCCGAAGAACGCCAAATCGCCCGAGGCTTTGGTGCTGGCCGGTGGTATTCTGCTGCGGGCGCACGCGGTCACTGGCGGCAAGACGGCCGAACTGGACGTCACCCCGACGGACGAGAAGGGGAAAGCGGTCGAGGCCAAGCGGGAGAAGCTGAAGACGCTGAAGGAGCAGGCGAGCGACCTGTTCGACGAGGCGCGGGCGATGGCCGCCGAGGGGAACGACAAGGCCCGCACGGCGGCCGTCGAGGCGATGATCAAGCGGGAGGAGGCGTCCGAGCCGAGCCGCGGGGCGGTGGGCGGGCCGAAGCGGGTGGGCATGGCCATCGCCCCCGGCGGCACGCACAACTTCAAGGTGGCGTTCGTCGGCGGGCTACCGGCGGTGGTGGCCATGCAGGGGAACGGCACGTCCAACCTGAAGATCGTCATCACGCACGTGGGCGGCAACCAGTTGTTCAGTCTGAAAGGGGTGGCCGCCCGGTACGCCTGGGTGCCGGCCCGCGACAAGGACGGCGCGAAGTGGTTCGACATGACCGTCACCAACGTGGGCAAAGCGCCGACCGCGTACATCCTGGCGACGAACTGATGGAACCGGGGCCGCCCCGGAGCGGGGAGCGCAAAAACAAGACACCCCGCACCGCCCCGGGGGGGGACCGAACCCAAACAACCAAAACCACCCCCCCCCCCCACCGCCCCCC
>JANNVG010000093.1:0-2399 GCA_031414395.1 Fimbriiglobus sp. | reverse complement strand
CCCCCGCCGCCGGTGCAATACCCCTGGCCGGGTGGGTGCACCCCCCCCCCCCCCGGCCCCCTGCCGGGCCGGGATCGCCCGGAATCGGCGACCGGCTCGCCGTTCGGCCACGGCACCACCATAGTAACCCGTAGCCGGGGTGTTGTCTTCGCCCCCAGGAGCGGACCGATGACCCGACCCGCCGCGTTCCTGTTCGTCGCCCTGTGTGCCGCAATGGTTCCCGCTGCGGATAAGCCGAAAGCTAAAGCCAACCGCCTGGCCACCGAGAGCAGCCCGTACCTGCTCCAGCACGCCCACAACCCGGTGGACTGGCACCCGTGGGGGCCGGAGGCGTTCGCACTGGCCACGAAAGAGGGCAAACTCGTCTTCCTGAGCATCGGGTATTCGAGCTGCCACTGGTGTCACGTGATGGAGAAGGAGAGCTTCTCCGACGCGGCCATCGCGAAGGTGCTGAACGAAAACTTCGTCTGCATCAAAGTGGACCGCGAGGAGCGGCCGGACGTGGACGACGTGTACATGACCGCCCTGCAGACCACCGGGCAGAGCGGCGGCTGGCCGCTCACCATGTTCCTCACGCCCGAGGGCAAGCCGATCTTCGGCGGCACGTACTTCCCACCGGCCGACAAGAAGTTCGGCGACGACACCTCACCGGGCATGACGAGCATTTTGAAGAAGGTGACGGACCTGCACCGCGACAAGAAGAAGGACCTGTACGACCAGGCCGACAACATCGCCAAGATGACGCAGGACGAACTGAACCGGGCGGCGCGCGGCATCGCCCTCGTGTCGCTCGACGCCAAGCTGGTGAGCGAGGCGGCCGGCGAGTTCGAGTTCGACCCGGACCACGGCGGGCTGGGGCAGGCGGTGAACGACTACCGCGGGGCGAAGTTCCCGCGGGCGGCGGCGCAGATGTTCTTGTTGAAGCAGTCGGCCAAGCCGGGGCAGGAGGCGCTGGCCAAGCACACCGCCCGCACGCTCGACGGCATGGCCCGCGGGGGCATCTACGACCACCTGGGCGGCGGCTTCCACCGCTACAGCACGGAGCGCACCTGGACCGTCCCGCACTTCGAGAAGATGCTGTACGACCAGGCGCAGCTGGTGGAACTGTACTGCGAGGCGTACCGTCAGAAGCCGAACGCGGCGTACAAGCGGGTGATCGACGAGACGCTGGCGTTCGTGGCCCGCGAGATGACCGCCCCCGAAGGGTACTTCTACTCCGCCCTCGACGCCGACAGCGAGGACGAAGAGGGACGGTTCTACGTCTGGACGCCGAAGGAACTGGAAACGGCGCTCGACAAGGAGCCGGAGGCGAAGCTGTTCCGCGAGGTGTACGGGCTGACCGACAAGCCGAACTTCGAGGGCAAGTACCACATCCCGCGACTGGCGAAGTTCCCAACCGACGACGAACTGACGAAGCTCGCCCCACTGAAGAAGAAGCTGTTCGACATTCGCGCCAAGCGACCGCGGCCGTTCCTGGACACCAAGCTCATCACCGCGTGGAACGGACAAATGATCGCCGCCTACGCGCTCGCCGGGCAGGTGCTGAAGGAGCCGAAGTACATCGCCGCGGCGGAGAAAGCGGCGGAGTTCGTGTTGAACACGGTGAAAGAAAAGGACGGGCGGCTGCTCCGCACCTACGCCGCGAAACCGGGCGAGAAGCCGGCGGCGCGAGGGGCGGCGTTTCTGGACGACTACGCCTTCCTCATTCACGGGTTGCTCGCGCTGCAAGACGGTGTGTTGAACTCGAAGTGGCTCGGGGTGGCGTCCGGGCTTCAGGCCCTGCAATCCCGCTTGTACGACCACCTCCGCGGCGGGTTCTACACCACCGCCCACGGCGGGGAGAAGCTGTTCGCCCGCGGACAGGACCAGTACGACGGCGCGCAGCCGTCGGGCAACGGCGTGTCCGCCCGCAACCTCGCCCGGCTGTTCACGGCGACGAAGACGGACACCTACCGCGTCGAGGCCGTGCGGTCCGTTCGCGCGTTCGCCGGCTCTCTCAAAGCCCAGCCGGCGTCGGTGCCGGTACTGGCCGAGACACTCGACACGCTGCTCGCGGCGAAGGCGACCATGGACCTGCCGAAGGCGGACGAGCCGGCCGAGAAGCCCGACCCGAAGTCGTCGGCCAGTGTGGTGACGTTGAAGTTGCGGGCAGTGTCGGTGGCCGACGGGACGATTACTTATGCCGTTGACCTGTACGTCGCCGACGGGTGGCACCTGTACGCCAACCCAGTGAACAACAAGGAGTTGGCCGAGAGCGCCACCGTCGTCGAGGTGTCCGTGAACGGGAAGGCGGTGAAAACGGACATCGCGTACCCGAAGGGCACGGCACACAAAGACCAGTCCGGCGCGGAGTACCACATCTACGAGGGGAAGGTGAGCGGCACCTTCTGGCTGCCCTT
>JANNVG010000092.1:0-2559 GCA_031414395.1 Fimbriiglobus sp. | reverse complement strand
GCCAGCGCCAAGTCCGACAGCGGTTCGACGGTCACCCCGGCCGGGGCGGGCTCGAACCGCATCAGGAAATGCGGCGATGCGAGGACGCGGGTCACCGTGGCCCGCACGGCCGCCTCAATGCCGTGATCGGGGTCGCGGCAGACGTTCGCGTAACTCGTCTCGAGCTTCCGCCGCTCGGCTTCGGTCAGCGGTCTGCGGTACGCCCGCTCCGCGAACGCCAGTAGGTCCTGAATGTCTTGGTTCAGCGTGAAATGGAATGTGAACTTTGGCGGGGTGGTGGGGTGAAACCCACGTTGTCATTGTAGAGGATTACGGGTTCCTCTTTTCGTTCCTGTTGTCGTTGGCGGGTAACAGAGGCAAGGGGATGGCGAGTCGTTGGCAGAGGTCGATGGCGGCGTCGTAGGGGGTTTGCTGGTTGGCTTTGGCCCAGAGGTCGAGGGCGTTGCCACTGGTTCCGCATTTGAAGCAGTGGAAGATGTTTTTGTCGAGGTTGGCGGAGAAGCATCGGCTGGTGCCCGAGGTGCTGCCGTGGAGGGGGCATGGTCCGCGGCGTTGGTCGCCGTGGCCGTGGAGTTGGCAGCCGAGCAGGTTCAGGACGGCCGCGATGGTGACCAGGGTTTTCACGGCGTGGAAGTCGATGGCCGGGCGATCGGGGATTGCGGTGGGCTTGGGGCGTGGTTCCTCCGCAGCTTGGGTTTGTCGCATTTCTTTACGTCGTTCGCGGGCCTCGGCGAGTTTGCGATCCCGTTCGGCGAAGATTTCTTTGTCCTTGCCCTCGAGTTTGTTTTGGGGGGTGATGTAGCCGACGGCACTGTGGAGTCGGACGGTGTTGTAGTGGACAACGTAATCGCCGACGATCCGGCGTGCTTCGTCGAGGGAGAGCGGCACTTTCACACGGATGCTTTCGCCCTTGAGGGTTTTGTGCCAGCGTTCGATCTTGCCGTTGGACTGGGGGTAGTAGGGGGAAGTTTTGACGTGGGTCATGCCGGCGATGCGGATGAACTCTTTGAAGTCTTTGGCGAGGAACTGCGGGCCGTTGTCGGTGATGATGCGAGGGGTGGCACCGGGGTAGGCTTCGCGGGCGCGTTGCAGGATGATTTCGATGTCCTGTTCTTCCATTTTCTCGCGGATTTCGTGGTGGATGACGCTGCGGCTGAATCCGTCGAGGACGCTGCACAGGAAGTAGAAAGTGCCGGCGATGTTGAGGTAGCTGATGTCGACGTGCCAGTGTTCGTGGGGCTGGAGGGGTTGGACGAATCCGGTTCCCTTTTTGGAGGGGACAGGCGAAGACCCGGCGAGGAGGTTGGCCTGTTTGAGGACGCGGTAGACGCTGGTGGGGCTGCAGGCGACGACATCGGCGTCGAGCATCATGAAGGTCATGCGTCGATAGCCTTCGAGGGGGTTGGCCCGGGCGAAGGTGGCGATGCGTTCTTTTTCGTCGTGGGTGAGCCAGTGGTCGCGGGGGATCCAGGCGTTGTGTTCGTTGACTTTGCCGAAGCGGTGTTTCCAGTCGTGGAATTTGCTGGAGGTGATGCCGAGCCAGGGAAGGAAGTGCGACGCGGGAACGTCGCACTTCGTGCCCCAATCACGGACGTAATCGACGATGGTGTCGCGGGTGTCATGGGGCACCCAGACGCCGGTCAGCTTTCCCCAAGACTTTTTTTAGCTCGGTGTGGGCTTCGAGGAGTTCGGCCATGACCTCGTTCTTGCGGACGAGCTTGGCTTCGAGCTGTTCGATCTTCTTGGCATGAGCATTCTCGACGGCCTTGGTCGGTCGCGGGGTTTCGAAAGCGGCGGCCCCGTTCTCGAAGAAGATTTTGAGCCAGGCGTGGAACTGGTTCACGTGGATGGCGAACTCCTCGCAGAGGTCGGAGATGGGCACCTTCTCGACGAGATATCGCTTGAGAATGGCCACACGTTCGGCCGGCGAGTAAACACGAGACTTGGACATTGGAACCTCCCGTCGGGATAGTGTACACCCGACCAAAGTATTCCAATTCCAACTGAAGCAAGACAGGCGGTGACCGCGACCGACGACGCTCGGCTGGCGTTGTACCGCGAGGTGCAGTTGGCTGTGCGGGTCGCCGTGGGAACTCGCACGCTCGACGCGCTACTCGCCGACAAGGAATCGCTGTCGAAGGAACTCGTCGACGCCGTGAAGGCGAAGGCGGCAGGGTTCGGGTTGGAGTTGATGACCCTCGGCGTGCGCGATCTGATCCTGCCGGGCGAAATGAAGGATCTGCTGAACAAGGTGATCGAGGCTCGAACCGTGGCGGAAGCCTCGGTGATCACCCGTCGCGAGGAAGCGGCGGCACTGCGGCACCAGACGAACGCCGCGAAGTTGTTCGCCGAGAACCCGACGCTCATGAAGCTGCGGGAACTCGAAGCCGTGGAGCGGATCGCCGCGGCCGGGAAGTTGAACATCGTCCTCGGCGAGAAGGGATTGGCCGACCGAGTGATGAATCTGCTGTAACTTGGCTCCTCGGGATGGAACCCTCCATCCCGGGGAGTTTTTCTTGGAAGGGTCGGATTCCAAAAGTCCTTCTCCTCGCCGCGTTG
>JANNVG010000091.1:0-3222 GCA_031414395.1 Fimbriiglobus sp. | reverse complement strand
GCGGTTCTGGCGAGCCGTGCCCCGTGAGGGGCCGGGTGGGTTGTAGAACCCGGCGGCTCACGCCGCTCGGCTCGCCAGAACTTACGGCTTCGGGAACTCCAGCTCGTTCTTCACGCCCTTCACGCCGGGCGTCAGCAGGATCATCCCTTCCACCAGCCGGGCTTCCTCTTCGTCCGCCACTTTGCCCCGGATCAGCACCACGCCGCCGTCGCCGACCGTCGCTTGCAGCCCGCTCACGCCGCTCAGGGTGGACGAGGTGGAGATGAGCGACTGCACGTCGGTTTGCAGTTGCGGGGTGGACAGCGGGGCGACGCCGAACCGCAGTGTTTGGGTGTACGCGATCGACCGCCCGGTGCTCAACTGCTGCGAGGTGTTGTTCGCCCCGCCGATGCCGCCCGTGCCGCCGCGAGTGCCGCCGGTGGCGCCGCCGAGTCCGCCCGTCGTGCCACCCAATCCGCCGGTCGTGCCACCGAGACCGCCGCCGGTGGTTCGCCCGCCAGTGCCGCCCAACCCGGTGGTGGCCCCGCCCAGACCCCCGGTCGTTCGCCCGCCGGTCGTCCCGCCGAGGCCGCCGAGGCCGCCGGTGGTGGTGCCACCCAGCCCGCCGGCGGTGGTGCGGCCAGCCGTCGCCCGCCCGCCGGTGCCGGTCGCGGCCGTGCCGGTGCCGCTGAACAGCGCCGTCCCGAACCCGCCGGGGTTGACGATGGTGGTGCCGGTAGACGACGCCGACGGCACCCCCTGGTACGACGGGTTGGCGAAGTACGGGGACACGATGTTCGACGACTGCGCGACGCCGGTGCTGGTCACGCCGGCCGAGGGGCCGACGGTCGGGGCGGTGCCGGCCGTGCTGCCCTGCTGCCCGCCGCCCTGCTGCCCGCCGCCGCCCTGGATGCCGCCACCGCCCTGAATGCCGGTGCCGCCCTGAATCCCGCCCGTCTGCTGGGCGAACACCCCGCCCGCCGCCAGTGCGGCGACGGCTACCGCCCACACACACCGTTTCAGGTCGGTCATCGGGAACCTCTCCGAATGTAGGCTCTGCTGTAGCCGGGGTCTGTGAGGCCGGTCGGAACCGGGGTCACAGACCCCGGCTACAGTTGAATGAAGGACGCAACACGGACGCGGCCATATCTTCGGATTGTATCGGCCCCCCGCCGGGCCTGCTTCAGAAAGAACGATGAGAAGTTGCACATGAAGACGCTGTCCGCGGCCGTCGTCGGCACCGGATTCATCGGCCCCGTGCATGTGGAGGCGATCCGGCGGTTGGGGCATCGCGTCATCGGCGTACTCGGGTCGAGTGCGGCGAAGAGCCGCGAGGCGGCGGGGGCGCTCGGCATCCCACACGGGTACGACAGCTTCGAACAGTTGCTCGCCGACCCCGCCGTGGATGTGGTTCACCTGGCCTCGCCGAACCGCCTGCACTTCGCGCAGTGCAAGGCCGCCATTGCCGCCGGTAAGCACGTCATCTGTGAAAAGCCGCTGGCGATGACGACCGCCGAGACGGCCGAACTGGTGGCGCTCGCCGCCGCGTCGGATGTCATTACCGCCGTGAACTACAACGTGCGGTTCTACCCGCTCGTGCTGGAGTTGCGCGAGCGGGTGAAGGCGGGTTCGCTCGGCCACGTGCTGCACGTCACCGGGTCGTACCTGCAAGACTGGCTGCTGCACGACACCGACTTCAACTGGCGTGTACTGGCCGAGGACGGCGGGGAACTGCGGGCCGTGGCCGACATCGGCACGCACTGGATCGACACCGTGTGCTTCGCCACCCGGCTGGAAGTGGAGGCGGTGCTGGCCGACTTGAGTACCGTTCACCCGATCCGTCAGCGGCCGACGGGCGGGAACGAGACGTTCAGCGGCAGCACGGGAAGTACACGGCCGAGCGTGCCGGTGAATGTGACCACCGAGGACTACGGGTCGATCCTGTTGCGGTTCAAGGGCGGGGCGAAGGGCAGCGTCACGGTGTCGCAGGTGACGGCCGGGCGGAAGAACTGTTTGCGGTTCGACGTGGCGGGGGCGAAGGCGTCGGCGAGCTGGGACAGCGAGGAGCCGAACACGCTGCACGTGGGCTACCGCGACCGGCCGAACGAGCGGCTGGTCCGCGACCCGTCGCTGATGGCGGCCGGCGTGCGGGCGTTCGCGGACTACCCCGGCGGGCACGCGGAGGGCTTCCCCGACACGTTCAAGCAGCTTTACAAGGCGGTGTACGCGGACGTGTTGACGAGCCGCGACCGCAAGGGAGCGGATTCGGGGCCGCCCCTGTACGCCACGTTCGCGGACGGTCACAATGAGGTGCGGGTGTGCGAGGCGGTGTTGCGGAGCCACCGCGAGGAGCGGTGGGTGAACGTGTAACCTGGGGGCGTGTCATGCCGAGCGAACAGCCGAAGGCGTCGGTGGTGGTGTTCCCGTTCGACCTGTTCGGGAACGCCGGCACCGGGGCGGGGGCGGAGCGGCTGGGCGAGTTCGTGCGGGAGCTGCTGGACGACAACCGCCAGGAGACTCGCCCGACGCGGTGCGACGCCTACCGCGGGCTGGTGAAGGTGAAGGAGTTCGCGTTCGACACGCCCAAGCTGGTGCAGGCGTGGCGGACCATCGGGCGGCAGACGGCCCGCCAGTGCCTGCGCAACGGCGAGCGGGTGGTGTGGCTGGGCGGGAACCACCTGAGCGTGCTGCCGGTGTACGAGGAGTTGGGGTCCGACACGCTGGTGTTCCAGTTCGACGCGCACTTCGACATCTACCAGTTGCACAACGTCACCTCGAACCTGGCCAACGGCAACTTCCTGCTGCACGCCGAGACCGACCTGCCGCCGATCATCAGCGTCGGCCACCGCGACCTGTTCCTGACGCCCGGCGAGATCAACGAGCGGTTCGCCGCCGCGTACAGCAGCCTGGACGTGGCCAACGACATCGAGAAGTTCACGAAGGAGATCCGCAAGCGGGCGGCGGGGGCGAAGCGGGTGTGGATCGACATCGACGCGGACGTGTTCGACCCGGCGAACGTGCCGGCGGTGCACCACCCGCTGCCGTTCGGGTTGTCGCCCCTGCTGGCGCTCAAGCTGCTGGACGCGGCGTTTCACGGGAACGTGATCGGCGTGTCGGTGAGCGAGTTCGACCCGTGGCGGGACACGAACGACGCCGGCCTGAACGTGCTCGGCTGGCTGATCGAGTGGGTGCTCCTGCGGTGGTACGAGGGGTGAGTACGTGTCTGGCGCTCGCGGTGCTCGC
>JANNVG010000090.1:0-2019 GCA_031414395.1 Fimbriiglobus sp. | reverse complement strand
GGCCTTGTACCCTGGCGGCTGACGCCGACGGTTCACTTGGAACCGGCGGACTCTCGTCGCGCCGTTCGCCCCCGTCACCCGCGGGTTGACAGCCGCGGCCCCCCCGCGCCGCCGCGGGCCGCACAGTTTGGGCAAGGCCGCTTGTGCCGCTTGTGCCGCTTGTGCCGCGTGTAGCCATTTCTCCTCATGTCCGGGGCGGGTTGTGCCGATTTTAACGGACAGCAGGAAGCACCGTCTTCCGGGCGGCAGGTGGAGCGTTGGGGGAACGCGCCGCCGTCTTCACCGCTCGCATCGTGTGACCGTCGGCGGGGCATTTCGCCCGTCGGCGGGCCGCCGAGCAGGATTAGGGGAGCGTGTCATGCGGAAGAAGATTCTGGGGGCCTTTGCCGCTCTGTCGGCCGTCGCGGGGGGGGCACTCGCTCAGTCGCCGGCCCGCCCGCTCGCCCCGACCCCGCTCGGGACGGTCGGGGCGTTCGAGGGCGGCATTCCCGACTCGATGGTCCGCCCGGCGACCGCCGAGCGGTACAACCAGGCGGTGCCGCCGCCCATGCCCGGCATGGGCGATCCGGGCATGGGGGCCGACCCGATGATGGGCATGGGCGGGCCGATGTACCCGCCGCCCGGCCCGTACGGGCAGGCGCCGTTCGAGCAGCCGGTGCTCGACGGGCCGCTCGCGGGGGCGTTCGACGCCACCAGCCCGCACCGCTTCTACCTGGACGGGCAGTACCTGCTGCTCTTCCCGGAGACGCAGCCGACGCCCATGCCGCTGCTCACCACCAGCGCGCCGGCCGACTTCGGGCGGATCGGGGCGGGCACCACCACCGCCCTGGCGGCCCGCAACCACACGCTCAACCTGGGCACGGCCAGCGGGTTCCGGGTGAACGCCGGGTTCCTGCGGTCCGGCGACCAGCGGCTGGGCCTGGACGTGGGCGGGTTCTACCAGTCGCCGGTGTCGAACAACACGTTCGTGCAGTCCAGTGCCCAGGGCATCCCGCTCATCGCCCGCCCGTTCATCAACGCGACGACCGGCGCGCAGTCGTCGCTCCTCGTGTCCGCCCCGAACAGCGTGTCCGGGTCGGCCCTGGTGCGGGCGACGACCCAGTTCTGGGGGGTGGAGGCGAGTGCCGTGTACAACCTGTTCCGCACCTGCCCCGGCGAGTGCCGCCTGTGGCAGTTGAACGTGGTCGGCGGGTACCGCTACTTGGAGCTGAACGAGACGCTGGGCGTGAGCAGCATGTCCACCGTGCTGGCCGGCACCATCCCGGCCGTCGGCCTGACCGTCGCCCCGCCCACGTCGATCGACGTGCGGGACCAGTTCAACACGCTGAACCGCTTCCACGGGGCGCAGGTGGGCCTCCAGAGCCAGTTCACCAGCGGGCGGTGGTATGTGGGGCTGACCGGCAAGGCGGCGTTCGGCGGGGTGAGCCAGCGGCTGGAGGTGGACGGCAGCACCGCCCTGGCCAACCCGATCGCCCGCACCGGCAGCGTCACCCTGGGCGGGCTGTACGCCACGGCGGCGAACATCGGCCGCTACCGCAACGACCGCTTCGCCATCGTCACCGACCTGAACGCCAGCGTGGGGTTCCACTTCACCTCCTGGCTGATCGGCACCGTCGGGTACAACGTCATGCACCTGAGCAGTGCCGCCCGCCCGGGCAACCAGTTCAGCGGGGTGGTGAACCCCAACCTGGTGCCGACGAGCGGACTGTTCGGCACCGGCGGGGCCGCCAACGCCCCCCCGGTGAGCATCCGCGAGGACGACTTCTTCACCCACGGGCTGAACTTCGGGTTCATCCTGCGGTACTAACGGGAAGCCGGTCCCCCTGACACTCCTGCTGACCCGCGGGCGCCACACGGCGCCCGCGGGTTTCGTCGTTGGGGTTGGGGCCGGCTGGAACCGCGACCGAAAGGGAGCGGGTGGAACCCCGAACGCAGTGAGCGGGGTGTGAGACGAACCCGGTCACTGCGTTCCCGGTTCCAGTGCGACCACCCGCAGCGACCCCGTCACCTTCGCCGCCG
>JANNVG010000089.1:0-3106 GCA_031414395.1 Fimbriiglobus sp. | reverse complement strand
GTGCGGGGCCGCCCGCCGGGGTACACCGGGATGTGCGGCTGGATCAACACCCACTGCTCGTCGGTCACATCACTCGGGTAGGATTGAGTTCTCATGGGCTATTTTACGCCCCCGACCACCCCTTGTGGGACAGTCACTAACAAGACGACCGCGACCTACCACCCCTTCGCGGCGGCTTCGGCGTCGGCGAGTTCGTCGTACCGCCGGCCGTAGCCGACCCTGCGGATGATCTCGGCCGCCTTCGCCAGCTCGGCCTTGTCGCGGAACATGCGGGCACGGTGCAGATGCACGTCGGCCAGGAACAGCGGCATCGGTCCCCGCTCGGCGATCTGCTGCGCTTCGGTGAGGTGCTTACGGGCGAGGTCGTGTTCCCCGCGAACGAAGTGGTAGAGGGACGCGGTGAGCAACCCACGAGGGAGTTCTTGCACTTGCCCCGCGGCACGGAGTCCGTTGACAGCGGCGGCGACGTGTGACAGTTCGAGTGTGGCTTGAGGGAACGGGTTCGTAAGGATGGCCCGAATCAGTTCGACGCGAGCACTGGTCAGGTGATCGAGGGCGGCCTCGTAGAGTGAAGCAACATGCTTACCCCAGATCGCTGATTTTGCAGCTCTCTGTTCGACTTCTGAGCAGGTCGCCGCATGGACGTTGTAAATGAGTTCGAGACTGGTGGAGGGGCGGCCACCAGTGCACAAGATCTTCCAAGCAGCTTGTTCTGGAGGGAATAGCAGCCATTCGCAGTAGCGGAATCCCCGCTGCGAGTAAAGCTGGTCGGCCTGTGGCTGAATCTCCTGCTGCATTTTTTCGGCTTCACTGAAGAGTGAACCGGCTTCGATTCTCCTCCCCGCTTTGTGGAAGATATCCGCAACCGTCGTGCGGCGTGCCATTCGCTGAAACTCGTCGCCACTCTGATCGGCGTATAGGATCGATTTCTGAGCATGCTCCACTGCATCGGTCATTCGACCCAGCGTGGCCTGCGATTCGCCGTAGTTGCACTCACAGACGGCGGCGTTTCTCCAATCCGACCTCTGGATGTGCATCGCCACACTCGCGCCCAGAGGTTCGAGTGCTTCAGTCGAACGGCTGAGGGCATGCAAATCAAACGCAGTGATCGCCAACAAGAGCGCTTGATCGAAGTGATCGAGGGATGGGGAGACACGAGACCACGGCTCATCGAAGAACGCCGAGACTGCTGCGAGATCGGCCCCGATCGCCCCGAGTTTCTTCGTGCTGAAATACCCATCATACCCAGCACCGCGGAGGATGCGGTCGAAGTAGACCTTGTCGCACGCCTCCTGGTGTCGCCCGGCGAGGCAACCGTGGGTCACGGCTTCGTAAAGAGGTGCTAGCTCATCCAGCGTGTCGGGGCGGTGTGGCGTGGTCTTGCACAGGAAGTCGAACAGCCGCGAGTGGGCTTCGCGGAACGCTTCCGAGTGATCCTTCTGCAACTGGCGGGCGAAGTACTCGCGGACGAGCGGGTGGGCGTCGAGCGGCACGTCGAGCAGCGGGCCGCAGTAGTCGTCCCCGCCGGCGTGGGACAGCAGTTCGTTGTCGATCAGCGTGGTGATCGCCGACTCGAGTTCGAAGCTCTCCACCCCTGTGAACAGTTCGGTCAGCCCGGCAATCGTCGGCGGCTCCCGCAACGCCGCGAAGCAGCCGGCCGACATCGGCTTCTCGAACAGGCCCATCAGCCGCAGGGTGGCCAGCTCGAGTTGCTGTTCCTTGTCCCCGCCCGCCAGCCACTCCTCGTACTTCGCCATCACCCGCATGGTCGAGCGGCCCTGCTTCAGCTTGTCGGCCTGCGTGAATCCCATCTCCCGCCACTTGCGGAGGTCTTTGCCGTACCCGCGGGCGAGCAGCCGGCCGAGTTGCAGCATGGAGAGGGCGTGCCCGTCGAGTGCGTCCCACATCTCTTCGATTTGCGCGTCCGTGCCGACCAGTTGCAGGTGGCGGATCAGGCCGATGGCCGCGTCGAGTAGCAGCTTGTCGAGCTTGTGTTCCGTCTGCGTCGGGTAGCTGTCGATGTTGGTCAGGTGTTCGCGGGTGGTGACGATGCAGAGGCCGGTGTTGTCCTGCACCAGACTTTGCAGCAGTGCTTCGAGTGCCTGATCCTTCAGGCGACCGGCCTGCCCGGAGCGATCCGTCGGCGGGTATTGCAGCGGTTCGACGCCATCCAGCACGAGCAGCGTTTTGTGCTGGCGGACGAGCGCGGCGAGGCGGACCCCGCGTTCCCACGGCGAACCCTTCACCGGGTCGGGGTCGCCGAAGAAAGTGAGGGCGTCGTTGATGAACAGGTCGGACGACGTTTGCCGCGTGTCGCCGGTGCCCTGGCTGTAGAAACTCCAGTCGTAGTAGCGTTCGACGCCCGGCCAGTTCTTTTGAATCATCCGCGTGGCGAGCCACTGGTTCACCAGCGACGTTTTGCCGACACCACCCCAGGCGACAATGGACAACACGTGCGTGCCGGGGTCGGCCCACGCGGTGTCGAGCAGCGCGAGTTCCGTTTCCCGCCCGAAGAACTGCTTCGCCGCGTGCCGCGACAGCTTCGAGGGCGAAAGCTTCACCTTGTCGCCGCGACCCTGGCGGAGGTCGATCACGTCGCGGCCGTCGAAGCCGGCGGGCGGTTTGCAGTCGTCGATGCGGACGGGGATGACCCGCTTGCCCAACTCGCGGGCGAACTGGACTTCGCGGTCCACCCAATACGACTTCACCGAAGCGTGCGACAGGACGACGACGAAGGCGTCGGCTTCGCGGATGCCCTGTTCAATTCGCGTCCAGAACAGTGCGTCCGGCTCGATGGTGTGGCTGTCGTTGAAGACTTCGTCGAAGCCGAGGCTACGGACGAGTTGCACGAACTCGGCGACGTAGCGGTCGTCGGGGCTGCTGTGGCTGATGAACGCGGACGACATGGGTGGCGGTCCTGCGCTCACGGGGCGAGACACGAGTGCATGGTACACGTCGGCGAGCGTGCGAGCAAATGCGAAGGGCCACGCTCGTAGGGCGGGTCGAGCGGCCGGGGACCGCAATGGCGTCGATGGTCACCCGGCGACGATGCCCTACTGACCGCCGGCCGCGACGCCCCGCCGTGCTTGAGTGCGGCGGGGCGTCG
>JANNVG010000088.1:0-3924 GCA_031414395.1 Fimbriiglobus sp. | reverse complement strand
CGGGAGCGCCGACCCACCCGACGCAAACCCGTTCCTGTCCCTCCCGCCGCTACTTCTGGTACTCCCGCAGCAGCGCCCGGAAGCGGGGGTCTTTTCGCACCGCGTCCAACTGCCGGTCTTGCACCATCGCGCGGAAGTCGCGGTAGCCCAGTTCGACCGCCGTCCGCAGCGTCCGCAGCGCCAGGTCGGGCTGCTTGAGCGAGGCGTACCGGCAGGCCAGGTTGTAGTGCGCGTCCGGGTCGGCCGGCCGCAGCAGCACCAGCTTCTGCTCGGCCATCAGCCCTTCCTTCAGCAGCCCCTTCGACGCAAGGTCTTGGGCGTACACCCGCAGCACGTCGGCGAAGTCGGGCACGGCCGTCAAGACGCCGGAGTAGAAGGCCAGCTCGAAATCCAATTGCGATCGCTCGGCGAGCATCGCCAACACCGACCCCTGCGGCGGGTTCGAGGCGTGCGACCGCTTGCTCGGGTGTGGCATCGAGTCTCCCCGTCGGGGCGGACGTGCGGGCCACACGTCCAATGCACCCCCGCGCGATTATACCCCCGGAACGCCGGGTGGCAAACGACAGGGTCGGCGGGAACTGGTGAACCGTTGCCGCGCGGGCGGGTCGCACCACCGGCGAGAGGTGCGAGGGTTGTGCGAAAAGGTGGCACGGGCAGTGTTACGACGTGTTCTGCTCGCTCCGCGAGCGGGTTCTTGATCCGCTCGCGGAGCGAGCAGAGCACATGGCACCCCCACCACCGGGCGGGTATGCTCTCTGAATGGCCACTCCCTCGCCCGACACGGTTCAGATCGCCGCCGACCCCGCGCCCGCCGCCGTCACCGGCGGGTTGCCGGCGATTGCCGGGTACGACGTGCAGGAGTTGGTCGGCCGCGGCGGCATGGGGAAGGTGTACCGCGCGCGGCACATCCAGCTCGGCCGCGTCGTCGCCATCAAGGTGATGACCCACGAGCAGGACGAGCGGCTGACGGCCCGCTTCCGCGACGAGGCCCGCGCCGTCGCCAAGCTCCAGCACCCGAACGTCGCCCAACTGTTCGACACCGGCACCGCCGACGGCCGCCCGTACTACTCGCTCGAGTTCGCCGACGGCGGCACGCTCGCCGGGCTGTGGGACGGGAAGCCACAAGACCCGACCGCCGCGGCGGGCGTGATGGAGTGCGTCGCCCGTGCCATTCAGTACAGCCACGAGCACGGCATTTTGCACCGCGACCTGAAGCCGGGCAACGTGCTGCTGGCCGGCGACGGCACGCCGAAGGTGGCCGACTTCGGGCTGGCGAAGGAGCTGCCGTCGGTCGCCCCCGGCGCCACCACTTTGCCCGGATTGGCGGCGCACACCCGCACGGGCGAGATCGTCGGCACGCCGGCGTACATGCCGCCCGAGCAGGCGTCCGGCGTCAGTTCCACCCTCACCGCCGCCGCCGACGTGTACGCCCTCGGTGCGATGCTGTACGAGGCGCTCACCGGCCGCCCGCCGTTCCTGGCGCCCGACGCGCTCCAGACGTTATTCCTGGTGCTGTCCGTCGACCCCGTCCCGCCGAAGGCACTTCAACCCAAGCTGCCGGCCGACCTGAACACCATCTGCATGAAGTGCCTGGAGAAGCACCCGAAGAAGCGGTACGTGACGGCCGGCGAACTGGCCGACGACCTGCGGCGGTGGCAGCGTGGCGAGCCGATTGTGGCCCGGCCGGTCGGTCGGGTGGAGCGGGCGGTCAAGTGGGCGAAGCGGAACAAGGCCGGGGCGGCACTCGTGTGCGTGAGTGCCGTGTTGCTGCTGGCGGTCGTCGGGTTCGGCGTGTGGGAGGCGATCAACGCCATCCGGTTGAAGGAGGCGAACGCGCAACTGGCGGCGAAGAACGGCGAACTGGAACGGGCGAATGCCGACCTCGAAAAGTCGCGGGCGGAGACGGAGACGATGCTGGGGTACGCCCTGAACACGATGGACGAGTACCACTTCGCGCTCTCGGACAAGCTGGCCAGCCTGCCGCAGGGGGAGAAACTGCGGGTGGAAATCCTCCAGCAGGCGCGGAAGACGCTGGACGAGTTGTACGACGCCCACCCGCGGCGACAGGCCGTGTGGGACCACCTGATGAGCGGCTATCAACAACTCGGCAACGCACTGTTCCAGATCGGCGACACGGCCGGGGCGGAGCAGGCCTACCGCCGGGCGGTGGAGGTGGCCGGCCGGTTGACCGCCGCCCACCCGAACGAGGTGCGATACCAGACCGGCCGTGGCCAGTTGCTCCTCCAACTCGCCGTCACATTGGACGCCGTCGGCCGGGGGGCGGATGCCACAACCAGCCGCGACGAAGGGCTGGCCTTGGCCGCCCAACTGGACGCCTCGCACCCGGACGACCCCAGCGCCATCCGCCTGAACTTGATGGCCGTCGCGTTCCGTTCGCAGTCGGCGCTGACCGTGGGCACCCCCGAAGCGGTGATCCCGATCTACCGCCGGTGGGTGGAGTTGTACACCCGCCTCGCCCGCGTCTCCCCGGACGACCCGACGCCCGGCCGCAAGGCGGTCGAGTACGAACTCTCGCTGGCCGGCCTGCACGCGCAGCGGAAGGAGTTCGCCGAGGCGGACGACATCCTCGCCCGGTCGAAGGTGAAGGTGGACGCCCTGCCCGACGACCGCGACCCGCCCACCCGCCTCCTCCGGGCGGCGTACCACCAAGAAGTAGGGGGAGTGGCCGACGCCCGCGACCGACCGGCCGACGCGGACGCGGCTTACCGCCTCGCACTGGCCGAGTATCAGGCGCTGTCCAAGGACTTCCCGAACAGCCCGAACTACCGCCGCAACCTGCTCAACATGTGGACTCGGATCGGCAACCTGTGGGTGTTCCGCGACCAGCCGGCCAAGGGGTTGGAGGGCCTCCGCACCGCCCGCCAAGTCGCCGCCGACCTGGTTCGTGATTTCCCCGACCACAAGCAGTACAGGGAGTCGCTCGACTTCCTCGACCGCCACATCCGCCAGTTCAACCAGCCGGAGAAGCCGTAATGGCCGACCGCCACGAATCGATCCTCGCGTCGCGGCTGGATGCCATCCCCACCCGCTGGAGCCTGGTGCAGCAGGCGCACGCCACCGGGCCGCAGACCGCCACCGCCGCCCGGCAGGCGCTCGTGCTGCGGTACGCCAAGAGCATCCGCCGGTACGTGGGCGGCATGGTGAAGAGCGCCGAGGACGCCGACGAGCTGGCCCAAGACGTGGTCATGCGGCTGATGAAGGGCGACTTCGGCGGGGCCGACCCGACCCGCGGGCGGTTCCGCGACCTGCTCAAAACGGCCACCCGCAACATGGTCCACAACCACTGGGCGAAGGCCAACCGCCGCAAGACGGCCGACGCCGACCTGGACCTGGTGGGGAAAGAAGACGACGACCCGCGGTGGGAAGCGGAGTGGCAGGCGAACGTCCTCGATCACGCCTGGGCCGCGCTGAAGGAGGCGGAGAGGAAGACGCCGACGAGTCCGGCGTGGACGCTGCTGAAGCTGCGGACCGAGTTCCCGGACGCGACGAGTGAGGAACTGGCCGAGAAGTTGGGGGCGAAGACGAAGGCGACCGTACGGGCCGACGCCTGCCGACAGATGTTGCGGCGGGCGCGGTTGCGGTTCGCCGAAGCGCTGGTGACGGAGATCGGCGTGGGGCTGGCGGACCCGAGTCCGGCACGGGTGGCGGAGGAGCTGGCGGCACTCGGACTGCTGGGCTATGTGCAAGACTTCCTGCCGACCGTCTGGGCCACGACGGGCGAGTTGAAGGAGTAGGTG
This sequence comes from Fimbriiglobus sp., assembly GCA_031414395.1. Classification (GTDB taxonomy): domain Bacteria; phylum Planctomycetota; class Planctomycetia; order Gemmatales; family Gemmataceae; genus JALHQU01. Next base: position 166 of record JANNVG010000088.1, on the reverse strand, counting down.
CGGTGTGTTCGGGCGAACGGCGCGCGGTTCGGCCCGCGAGCGGTGACGGTGAGGGCCAGCCGCCTGTGAGTTCGCCCGACGCGGGCGCGAGGGGGCCCCGCCAAGCCCGGCCACTATCAGGGCCCCCCCGCGCGCCGCGGGCAAACAACCCCAGGGAAACCCCACC
>JANNVG010000087.1:0-10808 GCA_031414395.1 Fimbriiglobus sp. | reverse complement strand
AGCGGTCGTGTTCGATCTCGGCCCGCACGTCGGGCGGGAAGTGGAGCGGTCGCATGGCATCCTGCCGGGGGGAACTCGTGTGCAGAGGCTACCACGACCGGCACGACCAGAAAACCTCAACCTTCCCCGCGAGGGGTATAGTATTCTTCTAGCTGAGCGATATTTCGAGTGAGCGGAACGGATCACTGGGAGGTCTCTGGCGTTCTACCGCGTGGAGAGCGGGTCGCGGTCGGCCACCTCGCACGAGACGGACGTGTTCGCGTCGGGCGGGGTGGACGTGTCCGACTCGACGGACACGGGGAGCACGTCGGTGGCGGAGGTGGGGAACGTGCTGACCGGGGCGCGGGGCGGGACGACCCTGCGGAGGGACCAGACGACGGGGACGCAGACGCGCACCCGCGGGGACCGCACGCTGTCGGTCTCGGTGTTCCAGTCGGCGACGGCGGCGGTCACGCAGTCGGGGAACGAGTACACGGGCGAGTACACCCTGTCGCAGGTGTCGACGACGTACCGCAGCCAGCAGGGGGACGGGCGGGGGGCGTCGGGGCCGGTGGACGTGACGTTCGAGGACATGCAGTTCGGGTGGGCGTCGGTGGGCGAGAGCGGGAACGGTGTGACCGGGGACTACTCCCGCACGGGGTTGGCCATCGAGCAGCGGACGCTGACGCAGGGCGGGGGCGGGGGGACGCTCCTATTCGTGTCGGCGGACACGCAGACGCGGGTGGGGTCGGGGAACGGGGTGACGGGGGACGGGGCGTACTCGGACGAGGGGGTGTTCAGCAGCACCCTGACGACGACGGGGTCGACGACGGCGGCGGCGTTCCTGACGGTGGCGAGCGGGATGGGTCACTCGCCGGGGTCGGGGGAGGGGACGCAGTCCATCCCCGGCGGGCCGGGTGGGGGTGGTGGTGGGAGTGCGGGGACGACCAGCTTCACGGCGACGCAGACGACGACGCTGACGAGCACGTCGCACCGGCGGGCGAACGCCGTCACCGGGGTGTACGCGGTGGGCGGGTTCGGCACGCAGGTGTACAGCCTGCGGCAGACGCTCGCCCCGCCGGGCGGGTGCAGCCTGACGGTGACGGAGAACGGCACGGCGTGGGTGGCGTCGAGCGGGTGGGGGTCGGCGCTGACGGGCGAGGGGACGGCGACGGAGAGCGCGAACGACTCGTACACGCTGACCGAAACCGGCACGCACGCGGGCGGGTCGGTGGACATCGTCGTCACCGGGCTGGGGCGTGCCCAAACCAGCACGCTGACGGACGCCCGCGGGGACCGCACCAGTGTCACCGCGTCCGGGGGCGAGCAGTTCGTGCGGGTGTGGAACGGGGTGACGGACAGCGGGTCGCTGTCGTGGGCGAGTCAGTCGGGGGGTGCGGCGGCGGTCGGCGGGGTGAGCCACAGCGCGAGCGGGTCGAGTCGGTTCAATCTGATCGAGGGGTTCGTGCCGGCGGCGACGGACGTGGGGGGCGGGACGGGGGCCGACGGTGGTCAGCAGGCGGTTCCAGGTGAACTCCGGGAACGCCCCGCACGCTGCCGGTCCGGGTTCTGCCCGCGGGCCTTCCGCACCTCGGACGTCTCGCGGGCGTCGTCGGCGTACCTCCGCAGTTTGGTCAGGATCGGGTGCAGCACCTCTTCCGCACCCGCCGCCGGCTGTGGCAGGGAGGTCTCGTCGACCGAGATCACGGACAGCCGGATGCACCGCCGGTCGGCCTCCCCGAACCAGCCGAACGCCCGGTACCGCTCCTGGAGGTCCTGCTCACTCGCCCCGACCGCGATATACACCAGTCGGACGGTCGAATGCACGGGCGGGCTGTCCTTGCCCTGCTCCCGGAGGAAAGACCCGATCTGCTCCCGCACGAGCGACAGGGCGAAGTACGACTTGCCCGCCCCCGGCCGACCGGTGACCAGCAGGGTGCTGCCGGTCGGGAACCCGCGTGGGGCGTTCGCCTGCCCGCCCGGCGGGGGTTTGAACAGCCGACGGAAGTCGTGGACGCACGGCACCGGGAGTCGATCACTCACGACCATGGGCCAGGTCCGAGGAGCGGGGAAGAGACGGGCGGTGGAAGGGTGAGCGTACAAGAAGTGTTATGCAAAGAAAGAGAAATTCGTGCGGTCGCGTGTGGGTTCCGGTGTGACGCGAAAGCCGCGACGCTCGTTGGTCGGTCGCGCCCGTGGCGCGTAGAGTATGACACGCCGTCAACCGTCAACCGTCGAACGGAAGGAGGGCGGGTGTGTTCGAACGGTACCTGTCGGCCGACCAGGTGAACGACCTCGTCGATCTGTCCCTCGCCGCCGATTTCGCCACGTCCACCGCCGCGCGAGGCCTGCTCCTCGACGGGCTACCGCGGTGGCTCGTCGCCTCGCTCCCTCTCGCCGACTCGCCGCGGGACCAACTGCACTCCGACCTCACCACTCTCAACGGCCTTCAACAACTGCTGGACGGAACGGTGCCACTCGAGGTGTGGCTCCGCAACGCCGCCCGGCGGGCGGCCGACCGCCCCGAACGCCGCGCCTTCGTGCAGTTCGGCGACCGCGTCCGGGGATTGGCGCCGGGCGCCCCGCCCGAGCTCCCGCCCGAACCCCCACCGGCCGCCGACGTGCCGGAACTGCGACTGTTCGGCGGCTCGTACCTGACTGTCCGCTTCCTGACGGCGGGTGCCGAGTTCGCCCGCTCGGTGGCCCGCCTCCGCATCCCGCAGTACGTCGGCGGGCGGGTGGTGCCGTCGCACGACGACCCCGACCGGCCGACTTACGCCACCGGCACCGGGTGGCTCATCGCCCCCGACCTGCTGGTCACCGCCTGGCACGTGGTGAACGCCCGCCAGCGGCACGAACCGCGGGCGGACAAGCAGGACCTGGAATTGCAGGTGCGGGGTCTGGTGGCCGAGTTCGACGTGGACGACGAAAGGGCGACCGGGGTGGGTGTCGCGGGGGTGGTGTTGGCGGCAAGCGACCCCGCCCTGGACGTGGCCATCGTCCGGCTGGCCGCGGCCGTGACCGACCGCCGACCGGCGACACTGTGCCCGGACCCGCTCGCCGTCGGCATGTCCGTCAACATCGTGCAGCACCCGGGCGGCCTGCCCAAGAAACTGTGCCTGCGGAACGGCCACCTGCACCAGACGACCGCCCGCGAAGTGCAGTACTTCTCGGACACCGACGAGGGGTCGTCCGGCGCGCCGGTGTGCGACGACCAGTGGCGGGTGGTGGCCTTGCACCGGGCGGCGCGGCACTTCACTACCCCGCTCACCCGCCGCGGCCGGACGTTCGACGCCGTCAACGTCGGGGTGTCGGCCCCGGCGTTGAAAAGTCTGTATGATTCGTTGCACCCGTCCTCCCGCTGACCCGTCGTCCCGAGGTCCGCCCGATGGAACCACTGTGGCTGGCCCCGCCCGGTGAGCTGGACAAATGTGTTGACCTCCTTGTCTCGCACAACCTGCTGGTCACCGACATCAGCCGGTGGCGGGGGATGGTGCGGGCGCTGCCGTCGTGGGTGTGGGGCACGCAGTCCACACACGACACCCTGCAGGAGTGTGTCGACGCCGACCTCAAACGGATCAACCGCCTGCCGGCCATCCCCGCCGAGGGCGAACCCCCTTTGGCGACCCTGCTGAAAGAGGTGATCGGCCGGCTGCGAGACCTGCCGGAGCGGCAGCAAGTGGACACCTGGCTGGCGCAAGTGTTCGCCCGCCGGGGGGCAGCGGACGCCCCGCGCGAGTACCCGACCGACCTGCCGTTCATCGACATCACCGCCCTGCCCGACCCGGTCGATCCGGACCTGTTCGAGGGGCGGGAGGAGCCGATTCAGAATCTCGACGGGTATTGGGCTGACCCGACGACCACCATCGTGCCAATCGTCGCCTTCGGTGGGGTGGGGAAGTCGGCCCTGGTGTGGCACTGGGTGCGAAAGTTGCCGCGAGACGTGACGGTGTGCCGGCAGATGTTCGCCTGGTCCTTCTACAGCCAGGGGCAGGGTGATTACGAGAAGGACAGCACCAAGTTCTTGAACGCGGTGAGGGAACACCTACTGCGATGTCTCAGCTTTTGGCCGGTCCCCAACGGAGAGACGTTCGACCTGACGCCGGTGGCAGCGAACGCCCCCCAGCGACTGGCGCGCGAACTCGCCCGCGCGTTCGCTTCCGTCGGGGGCCTCTTGATCCTCGATGGCCTCGAACCGATGCAGAACCCGGACGTGGTGGAAGGCGGGAGTCCGAAGGACTTGGGACTGAAGGTCTTTCTCCGAACGCTCCGCGACGACTTGACCACCCGCCCGAATCTGCCCCGCCGGTTGCTCCTGCTCACCACCCGGTGGGCGATCGGCGGCCTGCGGGAACCGAGTGAGGGCGGCGTGCCGAATGGCATCCGCGAACTCCGGTTGGAAAACCTCACGCCGGCACAGGGATCACGCCTGCTCCGAAACGCCCGTGACCCGCGCGATCGGATGAAAAAACTGCATTTCGGATCGAGAACGGCGATGGACTTGCCCGTGGTCGAAGAGGCGTTCCGTGCCACTTCTGTTCAGCAGGGGGGGCACGCGCTCAGCCTGGTTCTCCTCGCATCGTACATCTTCCGGCGACACGACGGCGACCTTGCGAACAAGAGTGATTTGGACGAGTTCTCTCTGGACGAGAAGGACACTGCACACAAGTACGCCCGGCGGATGATTCGTTGCTACGACGAGAAGTTGTTCAACGATCCGGAACGGACTTCTCCACTGTTCAAGACCTGTCGTCATGTGCTACTGCTGCTCGGTTTGTTCGACCGGCCGGCCTTATCACGGCATCTCGACCTCCTCAGGCAGACCGGCGAATCCCAGCACTTCTTCGCGAACATCAGCCGCCACGACTTCACGAGTGCGGTCGAGGAGTTGATCAGCCTGCGATTCCTGAACAGCGGGACGCAGGCCGGGTCCACGCTCGACACCCACCCCTTGATCCGCGAGTATTTCAGTCGGCGGTTCCGAGAGGAGGCCCCCGCTGCTTGGGTCGCGGCCCACGGAATCCTGTACGAGGCCCTCGGCAGCCGGGCGCGCGGGCTCAAGTCCCTCCCGGAGTCCGTGGATGACCTGGAACCGGTGTTCCAAGCCGTCGTACACGGGTGCCGAGCAGGTCGCCAGAAGGACGTGCTGGACACCATCTATGTCCCGATCATCTTGAGAGGGAAACCGAACGAAGTCCCACCGCTGGCCGGTGGGTTCGGCCCGCTCTTGTCGGCCATCTCGCACTTCTTCGAGCCGGGACGGTGGGACGCGCTGGTCGGGCTTGACGACCCGAAGGATCAACTCACGGTGATCGTCCAAGCCGGGTTGTGTCTGCTACCGATCAAGGGGTACAGCAGCGAACCGACGGGTGCGTGCTTCAAGAAAGGGCTCGAGTTGGTCGAGGCCGGGTATGGCACGCCGGACATACAGTTCAGCGTCCTGTTCGGACTCTGGCGGTATGAGATGTCTTGCGGCCGGGAGAACAGAGCGCTGACACTGGCAACCAAAATCGACGGCATGGCCGGGGAGATGGTGCGGGCAGCGACTGAGCCGGCTACCAGGGAACGAGCGGCGGGTCTCGAACGGGCCGCGTCGCTGGCCATGAGCGTCACGCAGACGTTTCGCGGGCACTTCCACGAGGCGTTGAACTACGCTCGCCGCGGCACGCGGGAGTGGACGAACGTGCGTGACTCGAACCGTGCCGACGGGCGCTTTCTGAGTGAACCCAGTGTCACGTGCCTCATTTTCGAGGCGATGTGCCTTTGGTACACGGGAGAGCAGGAAAAGGCCCGTGTGGTCGGGGACGAAGCGGTGTCATTGGCGAGCGGTATGGCGGGCCACCTCTACAACAGGATCGTCGTGCTGTACTTCGAGGCCTTTATCCATCAGTACTTGGCGGAACCCGATGAAGCTGATCGCCGGGTGCAAGAGGTCATCGAGCTGTGTCTCGACGAAGGGTATTCTCCCTGGCAGCACGGGGCGACCGCGATCCGCGGGTGGGCGCAGGCATCCCGTGGGGCGGTGGATGCGGGGATCACAACCCTCACTTGCCGCCATCGGCGGCGGGATTGGGCCAAGGGAAACCGTGCGGAACTGGACGCGGGGTTAGATGTCTTGCGCGCCGGCCAGTACGGATGGTATCACACGGGTGCGGGGGTCAACACCGCATACTGGATGACGTTGGAGGCCGAAATTCTACTCGATCTGGGGCGGCAGGACGAAGCCGTCAAGGTGCTCCGCGAAGCGATCGGGCGGGCCGAAGAGAACGACGACCGCTGGTGGCTGCCGGAGAGCTACCGGATGCTCGCCCTCTGCCGGCTCAGCCGCCCGGAGTTGGGTGCAGGCGATCTCCAGTTCGCCGAACGGCAGTTTAAGGAAGCACTCCGCGAGGCCAGCGGGCAGAAGTCCCTCTCGCTCGAACTGCGGGCGGTGGTCAGTCTGCACGATCTGCGGGTGAGTCAGGGCCGCGGCGGGGAGACGGCTCCTTTGCTGCGTGACCTGCTGGCCAAGTTCCCGACTGGGGACCAGACGCACGACCTGACCGAGGCCCGCAGTCGGCTCGCGGAGGCGAACCCGTGACCACCGGCGACACCCTCCCGCACCGGCTGGCGGACACGGCCGCCCGCCACCCCACCCGCGTCGCCTTCACCTACCTGGCCGAAGGGGAGGAGCCGACCGAGAACCTCACCTACGGGGAACTCGACGCCCGCGCCCGGCGGGTGGCCGGGTGGCTGGCCCGCCGCTTCCCCCCCGGCGAGCGGGTGCTGCTCGCCCTGCCGTCGGACCTCGGGCTGCTGGTCGCTTTCTTCGGCTGCCTGTACGCCGGGCTGGTCGCGGTGCCCGTCCCGCCCCCCCGCCCGCGGCGGGACACCGGGCGGTTCGCCGCCGTGGCCGCTAGCGCTCGACCGGCCGTCGTGCTCACCACCGCCGACCCCCGCGGTCGCGCGCTGGCGGTGGGTGACGGCGTGGCATCCGCCGTACTCGACGACGCGATCACCGCCGGCGACCCGTGGGCGGACCCGCCGGCCGCCACCCCGGACGACGTGGCCTTCCTCCAGAACACCTCCGGCTCGACCGCCGACCCCCGCGGGGTGCAGCTCCGCCACCGCCACCTGACGGCCAACGAGGAGGCGATCCGCCTCGGGTTCGGGCACGGGCCGGAGACGGTCGTGGTCGGGTGGCTGCCCCTGCACCACGACATGGGGCTGATCGGTAACGCCCTCCAAACGGTGTACCTGGGCACGCGGGCGGTCCTCATGCCGCCGAGCGCGTTCGCCCAGCAGCCGGCGCGGTGGCTGCGGGCCATCGACGCCCACGGCGGGACGACGGCCGGGGGGCCGAACTTCGCCTACGACCTGTGCGCCCGGCGGGTGCCGCCGACCGGCCTGGACCTGTCACGCTGGCGGGTGGCGTACAACGGGGCCGAGCCGATCGCCGCCGCGACCCTCGCCCGGTTCGCCGACACGTTCGCCGCGTGCGGGTTCGACCCGGCCGCGTTCTACCCGTGCTACGGGCTGGCGGAAGCCACCCTCCTCGTCACCGGCCCGCCCGGTCCGGGCACCGGCTGCCGTCAAGTCCGCGTCACCCGCGCCGGGTTGGGTGTTGGTTACGCCCGACCGACCATCGACGCGGATCCGGACGGGGTGTCCGTGGTCGGGTGCGGTCCGCCCGCACACGGCGTGCAGGTGACGGTCATCGACACGGCCACAGGGCGGGCGTGTCCGTCGGGCGAGGTGGGCGAGGTGGTGGTGGGCGGGGCGTGTGTGGCCGACGGATATTGGGACAGCCCGGACGCGACCGCGGCCGCGTTCGGCCCGGCGACCGTCCGGACGGGCGACCTGGGGTTCTTGCACGCCGGCGAGCTGTACGTCACCGGCCGGCGGAAGGACGTGGTCATCGTCCGCGGGCTGAAACACTTCCCGGACGACATCGAACGGGCGGTCGGAGACTGTCACCCGCTGGTGACCGGCTTTCGGGGGGTGGTGCTGACCGCCGCCGGGCTGAACGAGCAGACGGTCCAGGTCGTTCAGGAGGTGGCGCCCCGCACCCCCGCCGACGCGCTGCCGCACATCGCCGCCGCCGTCCGATCGGTGCTGGCGAGCGGGTACGGCGTTCACGGGGCGGGTGTGGTACTCGTCCGCGCCGGGCACCTGCCGGTGACCACCAGTGGGAAGCCGCGGCGGGCGGCGACGGCCGAACGCTTGCGGGCCGGCACCCTGGACGGTATCGTTTACACGCTCCCCGGCGAAACCAGTTGACCGTTGCCGTCGACCGAGCAACGCGACATCAGTCTCGGACGCCCCCATGAACACCGCCCGCGCCGTGCCGCCCCTCGCCCGGATGGACTGGTGGCTGGCGTGGGTGGTGACCGTCGCCCCGCCGGTCGGGACGGTGGCCGCCGTCGTGCTGGCGTTCAACGGCTACCCCGTCACGTGGTTCGAACTCGGGCTGGTGGCCGGGCTGTACTTGGCCACCCTCGTCGGGGTCGAAGTGGGCTTTCACCGCCTGTTCACCCACCGCGCGTTCGACGCCCCGGCGGGCGTGCGGGCCGGGCTGGCGATCCTCGGGTCGATGGCCTTCCAGGGGCCGCCCGTCTGGTGGGCCGCCACCCACCGGCGGCACCACCAGTACAGCGACCAGCCGGGCGACCCGCATTCCCCGAACCTGTCCGGGGCCGGCTGGTGGGACCGGGCGCGGGGGTTGTGGCACGCGCACTTCGGCTGGCTGTTCGTGGCCGACAGCACCCGCGGGGACGGCTGGCGGAAGTACGTCCCCGACCTGTACCGCGACCCGGTCGTGTTCTGGGTTCACGTCCGCTACTTCCGCTGGCTGGCCCTCGGGTTCGTGCTGCCGGCCGTCGCCGGCGGGGTGTGGTACGGCAGTTGGGCGGGCGCACTGCTCGGCCTCCTGTGGGGCGGATTCGCCCGCGTGTTCCTCGTCAACCACGTGTTCTTCTGGTGCATCAACTCGGTCACCCACCGGTTCGGCACCCGCCCGTTCCCGACGCCCGACTTGAGCACGAACAACGGCTGGCTGGCCCTCCCGACCCTCGGCGAGTCGTGGCACAACAACCACCACGCCTTCCCGACGGCGGCCACGCTCGACTTCCGCTGGTGGCAGTTCGACCCCGGCGGGTGGGTGATCCGCGGGCTGGAGTTGGTCGGCCTCGCCCGCAACGTCCGCCGCCCCGACCACTCCGCCGCCCGCCGGCGGTCGGCGGAAGCCCCCGCCGCCCCTTGAGGTGTCGCCCCATGACTCCCCTGCCGCCTGACCCGGTCGCGGCCAAGGCCGCCGTCACCGATTGGATCGTCGAGCACCTGCGCACCGCCTTCCCCAAGCAGCGGGTGGACGCCGGCACGTCGTTCCAGGCGCTCGGCCTCGACTCGCTGGTGGCGTTCGAACTGATGGCGGCCCTGTCGGATCGTCTCGGGCGGAAGGTCGAGCCGGCCCTGCTGTTCGAGGTGGACACGGCCGACGCGGTCGCCGCGCACGTCGTCGCCGACGCCTCACGCACGAAGGAGACGCCATGACCGCCGCCCCGCACGTCGCGTCGGCCGACGCGATCCGCCACCACAACCACCGTGGGAACGAGTTCTTCGCCCTCTGGCTCGACCCGACGATGAGCTACTCGTGCGCCCTGTGGGACGGCGACCCGACCGCCGACCTGGAGACCGCCCAGGTGCGGAAGATCGACTACCACCTGACGCAGGCCGGGATCGGTGCGGGAAAACGGCTGCTCGACATCGGGTGCGGCTGGGGGGCGGTTGTGCACCGGGCGGTGGGCCACTTCGCCGCTCGGGAGGCGGTCGGGTTGACTCTCAGCCAGGCCCAGGGAGAGTGGATCGCCGAACGCAAACCGGCCACGGTCCAGGTGCGGGTGGAGAGTTGGACCGACCACACCCCGCCCTCGCCGTACGACGGGATCGTGTCGGTCGGCGCGTTCGAACACTTCGCCCAACTGGACTCGACGGCGGCGGCGCGGGAGGCCACCTACCGCGCCTTCTTCGACCGCTGCCGGGAGTGGCTCCCGCCCGGCGGCCGGCTGTCGTTGCAGACGTTCGCCTACGCCTCCGAGCAGGTTCGCTCGCGCAACCGGCAGTCGGCCGGCACCCGCTTCCTGGCGACGGAGATCTTCCCGGAAACCGACCCGCCCGTCCTCACCGACGTGGTGCGGGCGGCGGAAGACGCCCTCGAACTGGTCGCGGTGCGGAACGACCGCCTCGACTACGCGCGGACGTGCCGGGCGTGGTTGGCTCGGCTCGACGCCCGGCGCGAGCCGGCCGTCGAGATGGTGGGCGAAGAGACGGTCGCCCGGTATCGCAAGTACCTCGAACTGTCGGCCCTGGGGTTCGCGGTCGGCCAACTGCACCTGTACCGCCTCACCTTCCAACGCCCGACCGCTCGCCGGTTGGCGTGACGCGGCCGGCGGGCGGCTCAGGCGGGCCGGCGTTTCGTCGCCGCCGCCAGTCGCTCGCCGGCGGGGGTGTCGGCCGCGTCGTGCGCCTTCAGCCACGTCAACCGCACCAGCCCGCCCAGCAGCCCCTCGATGTCGGCGACCGGCGTCAGGTACGGCCGCCACAGCTCGGGGACGGCGAACTCGGTGGGCACGGCCGACAGGTCCTGTTCGAGCACGAACCCGTAGGCGGACGCGCCGTCCGCCCCGCCGGCCACCACCACCTTCCAATACTTCCGCGGCACCGGCAGGCGGACCTCCCCGTGGTCGCCGCGGCCGACGAACACCCGGTCGTCGGCCGCGCACACCGGGCCGGCGAACACCCACACCATCACCGCCCGCGGCACCGTCTGCACCAAGTTCTCCAGGTCGCCC
>JANNVG010000086.1:0-1883 GCA_031414395.1 Fimbriiglobus sp. | reverse complement strand
GGCATTCCTGACTGTGGTGATGGGTCACGGGCAGGAATGCCTGGGCCACCAACGGCGGGTGGCTTTTCCCCCCGCCGGACCTACGCTTTCCCAGACGGGCGACCGCGACCCCGAGGGCCGAACGTGCAGGAAACTCAGTGTCCGCAGTGTGGCGAGTGGCTGGGCGTGCCGCCCGAGTTCGCCGACCGGCCGGTCAAGTGCGGGGCGTGCGGGCGGGTCATTCCCCCGCACGAGCGGCAGAGTTCAGCCCCGCCGCCGGGCCGCTCCGCCCCCCAGTTCCCACGTGACGACGACACCCCGGCCTCCCGCGGCCCGCGGTTCCCCGAACGCCCGGAGTACGACGCCGACACGCCACCTCGGAAGAAGGGCGGGCTGCTGTGGCTGTGGCTGCTGCTCGGCCTGGGCGGGTTCGGCTTCTGCTGTTGCGGCGGTGTCGTGCTACTGTTCGTCGCCTTCGCCAACGGCAAGTGGCAGTCGTACACCCCGGAGGGCGGGGCGTTCACCGCCGAGTTCCCGAACCCGCCGGTGTACCAGAGCAAAGAGTTCAAGTGGAAGGACAAGGGGGAGACGGTCGGCACCAGCCACGAGTACGCGGCGCTGCAACTGCTGCAGGGGCAGGGGGTGGGTGTCCACTACGCCGACCTGCCGAAGTCGATGAAGGCGGTGCGGCCGAGTGACAAGAGACTGCTGAAGCTCGGGCTGGACGACTTCAAGGCGAACAGCACCAACTTCACCGTGCTGTCGGCGACCGACCTGACCGTCGGCAAGTACGAGGCGATGGACATCGAGGGCACGATGACCGACCCGCAACAGGGGCTGCTGCAAGTGTCGTTGCGGGTGATGATCGTCGGCGACCGCGTGTTCACCCTCATCGCCGCGGGCAAAGACAAGAAGAAGCTCGGCCCGCTGCGGGATCGCTTCTTCAACTCGTTCCAACCGGCCGAGCCGAAGGTGGACGAGAAAGGCGAACCCAAGCCGTGAAGCCATGGGTGCGAGGGTGGTGTTAGCCCGACGCGCGAGCGAGGGGCCAACCAGCTTCACGGTTTCGCCAGGTCGGTCGGCCCCTCGCTCTCGCGTCGGGCTAACAAGTCATCGGCCACGACGAAGTTGGAACGGCTCGAATCTCTTACCCGCTCGCGGAGCGAGCAGAGCACTCACATGACCCAGCCCATTCGCATCGGCGTCGTGACCGTGTCCGACCGCGCCAGCCGCGGGGTGTACGAGGACCGCGGCGGCCCGGCCGTGGTCGCCTGCCTTCAGGAGATGCTGTCCGGCGAGTGGGAGGTGGTGTCGCGCCTCATCCCCGACGATCAGGAGCAGATCGAATCCACCATCACCACCCTGTGCGACGACGAGGGCTGTTGCCTGGTGGTGACGACCGGCGGCACCGGCCCGGCCCGGCGGGACGTGACCCCCGAGGCGACGGAAGGGGTGTGCCAGAAGCTGCTGCCGGGGTTCGGCGAGCTGATGCGGGCGGTGTCGCTGACGGCCGTGCCGACGGCCATCCTGTCGCGGCAGACGGCGGGCGTTCGCGGCGCGTCGCTGGTGTTGAACCTGCCGGGCAAGCCGGCGGCCATTCGGGAGTGCTTACTGGCGGTGATGCCGGCCATCCCGTACTGCGTCGATCTGATCGGCGGCCCGCGGTTGGAAACGAACGCGGGCGTGGTGACGGCCTTCCGCCCGAAGTGACGGCGAGCCGGGAGCGTGAGCGACCGGAGGATGCACCCCTCCGGTCGCTCACGCCTGACAGCTCATCACATCTTTGGGCTTGACCTGTTCTCGTATTTGATGAGTGCGTGGAGGATTTGCCAGCCACGCCACAACGTGATCCAACCGGGCGGGTGCTTGGCCGGGTTCTTCTGGTACCCGCCCAGGCGGGCCAG
>JANNVG010000085.1:0-17985 GCA_031414395.1 Fimbriiglobus sp. | reverse complement strand
CGTCGGTCAGATCACTCGGGTAGGATTGAGTTCTCTTGGGCTATTTTACGCCCCCGACCACCCCTTGTGTGTCAGTCACTGAGTGTCGTCGCCGGCGGGAGGAGCAGGGCCACCGTCTCGGCCACGTCGCCGACGTGGTGGTACGTCTCGTCGAACAGCCACTCGGGGATGCCCGCCCGCTCGCGTGCCCACAGCCGTAGTCGCTTGCTCGGCACCGCCTGCTTCGGCTTCCGCCCGCTCAGGTAGTAGACCGCCCACGCCGCGTCGTCGGGAGCGACGGACGCGAAGTACCGCACCAAGGCGTCCACCTTGGCGGTGGTTTTGGTGGTCTCGTCCAGGGCAGCGAACAGTTCGGCGAACGCCTTCACGCGGTCCCCTCCGGCACCTTTTCCTCGGCCGGCTCCGTTTCCTCTCCGTCCCCGAAGCGGGTGGCGATGACGCCGGCGTCCTTCCCCTGGTCTTGCAAATACCTGGCCAGCACCCCCGCGAACCCGTGCGTGCAGAACACCCGCTCCGCCCCGGTCGCGTCGATGGCGGTGAGCAGGCCCGGCCAGTCGGCGTGGTCGCTGAGGATGAACCCGCGGTCCACCGCCCGCCGCCGGCGGGCACCCCGCACCGCCATCCACCCGCTCGCCACCGCCTCGGACTTCGGCTCGAACTTCCGCGTCCACGGCGACCCGTCCGCCGACGGCGGGGCGATCACCAGCCCGCCGGCCCACGGCTTCTCCTTCGGCCGCGCCTTCGCCGCCTCCCCGACCGGCGTGGTCGGCGGCAAGTTCACCCCGCTCGCGCGGTAAGCCCGAGTCACCTTCTCCGTCGCCCCGTGAGTGAAGATCGGGCCGATGCTCGCGTCCACTCCCGCCATCACCCGCTGTGCCTTGCCGAGCGAGTAGGCGTAGACGATACTCGTCTTGCCGGCGGCCCGGTTCGCCCGCCACCAATTGTTGATGCCGCCGAAAAGCGCGTCCGGAGTCTCCCAGCGGTACACCGGCAGGGCGAAGGTCGATTCGGTCAGGAACGTGTGGCACCTCACCGGCTCGAACGGCGCGCACGTCGGGTCGGGGTCGAGCTTGTAGTCGCCGGTAATCACCCACACCTCGCCGCCGTATTCCAACCGAATCTGCGCCGACCCCAGCACATGCCCGGCGGGGTGGAACGACACCGCCACGCCGTTGTGGTTCACCCGCTCGCCATACGGTAGGGTGCTGATGTCCGCGTCGTCGCCCAACCGGGTGCGGAACAGGTGCCGGCCCGGTTCGCACACCAGGTAATGTTGGTTCCCCCATTTGGCGTGGTCCGAGTGGGCGTGCGTCACCACCGCCCGCGGCACCGGGTTCCACGGGTCGATGTGGAAGCCCCCGGCCGGGCAGTAGAGGCCGTCGTCGGTCAGGGTGATGAGGTCGGGCACGCGGTTCGCCTCCGATGACTCGATGGTAGGCAAGAGTGGTGCCGAACGTCCGCCAGCGGGTGAGAAGCCGCCGTTGCGGGCACAGCTTTTGCTGAACAATTCTGACCCTTTCCGCGCAGGTGGCCGCTATGCCCGACCCGCTTCCCATGCCGGCGGACGACCCGCACCGCCGCGGGTTCTTGCAAACGGCCGCCGCCGGCGTCGCCTTGGCGACCGCCCCTGGCGGTTCTCCCGCGGCCGACCCGCCCGCAAAAGCGGGGGACGCGGTCGCCGTCGAACTGACCGTCAACGGCAAACCCCGCTCCGCCACCCTCGACCCGCGGACCACCCTGCTCGACCTGCTCCGCGAACACCTCGCCCTGAGCGGCACCAAGAAGGGGTGCGACCACGGCCAGTGTGGGGCGTGTACGGTGCTGGTGAACGGCCGGCGGGTGAACTCGTGCCTCACGCTCGCCGTCATGCACCCGAAGGCGGACGTGACCACGGTGGAGGGGTTGGCGAAGGGGGACGAACTGCACCCGCTGCAAGCGGCGTTCATCAAACACGACGCCTTCCAGTGCGGGTACTGCACGCCGGGGCAACTCTGCTCGGCGATGGCGCTGCTGGGTGAGGTGAAGGCGGGGGGCGTCAGTCACGCCACCGCCGACGTGTCCAAGCCGTTCACCGTGGCGGACCTGACCGACGCCGAGATCCGCGAGCGGATGAGCGGCAACCTGTGCCGGTGCGGGGCGTACCCGCACATCGTCGCGGCAATCCGCGAAGTGGTCGGGGGGGCGAAATAATGCACCCGTTCACCTTCACCCGTGCGGAGAAGACGGCCGATGCGGTGGCGTCCGCCGTCGCCGACCCGAAGGCCAAGTACGTCGCTGGCGGCACCAACCTGCTCGACCTGATGAAGGAGGGCGTCGAGCGGCCGGGCAAGCTGATCGATGTGAACCCGCTGCCGCTGGCCCACATCACCGAACTGCCGGAAGAGGCGGGGGTGCGGCTCGGCGCGACGGCGCGGAACTCGGACGTGGCCGACAGCAAGCTGATCCGCGAGCGGTTCCCGCTGCTGAGCGAGGCGCTGCTCGCCGGGGCCACGCAGCAACTCCGGAACATGGCCACCGTCGGCGGCAACCTGCTCCAGCGGACCCGCTGCCCATACTTCACGGACGTGACGGCCGCGTGCAACAAGCGGACGCCGAAGAGCGGGTGTGACGCGAAGGACGGGTTCAACCGGAGCCACGCCGTACTCGGCACCAGCAACAATTGCCTCGCGGCGCACCCCTCGGACATGTGCGTGGCGCTCGCCGCACTCGACGCCACCGTCCGCATCACCGGGGCCAAGGGGGAGCGGACGGTCAAGTTCGCCGACTTCCACCTGCTGCCCGGCGATACGCCGCACATCGAAACCGTGCTCGAACCGGGCGACCTCATCACCGCCGTGGACGTGCCGTTCCTCCCGGCGGGCGTGAAGAGCTGCTACCTGAAGGTGCGCGACCGGGCTTCGTATGCGTTCGCCCTCGTCAGCGTGGCGGCGGTGCTGAAGGTGGAGGCCGGGAAGGTGACGGAGTGCCGGCTGGCCCTCGGCGGGGTGGGCACCAAGCCGTGGCGGGCGACCGACGCCGAGAAGGGGCTGGTGGGGCAACCGGCCCAAGTGGAGGGCTACAAGGCGGCGGCGGAGGCGGCGCTAAAGGGGACGAAGGGGTTCGCCCACAACGCCTTCAAGATCGAGCTGGCGAAGCGGGCGATTGTCCGCACCCTCACCTTTTTGGAGGCCCGCTAATGGCCGCGAGCATCGGCAAACCGCTCGACCGGGTGGACGGGCGGGCGAAGGTGACGGGCGGGGCGAAGTTCTCCGCCGAGTACCCGTTCGACGGGATCGCCCACGCCTACTTGGTGCCGGCCGGCATCGCCAAGGGCAAGATCAGAGCGATGGATACGGCGGCGGCGGAGGCGGCCCCCGGCGTGCTGGCCGTTCTCACTCACAAGAATGCCCCGAAGCTGAAACCCGGCAAGCTGTTCGGCGAGGACCGGGCGGGTGAGCCGACCGCGCACCCGCACAACGCCGGGGCGCTGCAATCGGGCGAGGTGTTCTGGCACGGCCAGCCGGTGGCGGTGGTGGTGGCCGACACCTACGAGCGAGCGGGGCACGCGGCCGAACTGGTGAGCGTGACCTACGACGCCAAGCCGCCGGCGGTGGTGCTGGGGAACGAACGCGCACGGGCGTTCCCGCCGGACAACATTCAGGGCGAGCCGGCTGAGGTGAAGGTGGGCGACGCCGAAGCCGAACTGAAGAAGGCGGCGGTGAAGGTGGACCGCGCCTACACCACCCCGCGGCACAACCACAACGCGCTGGAGCCGCACGCCACCACCGCCGCCTGGGACGGCGACACGCTCACGGTGTACGACGCCAGCCAGTTTGTGACGGGGGTGAAGTTCAGCCTCGCCCGCGCGTTCGGGGTGAAGGTGGACGGGGTGCGGGCAGTGGCCACGTACGTCGGCGGTGGGTTCGGCGGCAAGGGGAACATGTGGCCGCACGTGCTGCTGTGCGCGATGGCGGCGAGGGTGGCGAAGCGGCCGGTGAAACTGGCCCTGCCGCGGAAGCACGTTTACCAGGTGGTGGGCGGGCGGACGCCGACCGAGCAACGGGTGGCCCTCGGCGCGAACAAGGACGGCACGCTGGTGTCCCTCATCCACACCGGCTTGACGTCCACCAGCACGCAGAACACGTTCGCCGAACAGTTCACCTTCCCCGCCCGCCACCTGTACGCCAGCCCCGCCGTGCTGGTCGGCCAGAAGATCACGCGGCTGGACATCGTGCCGCCCACGTTCATGCGGGCACCCGGCGAGGCGCCCGGCACCTTCGCCCTGGAAAGCGCGCTGGACGAACTCAGCTACGAATTGGGGATGGACCCGGTGGAGGTGCGGCGGAAGAACGAGCCGACCAAGAACCCGGTGCCGAAGGGGAAGAAGGGGGAACACCCGCCGTACTCCTCCCGCCACCTGCCGGAGCTGTACTCGCTCGCCGGCGATAAGTTCGGCTGGGCGAAGCGGAACCCGAAGCCGCGAAGCACGAAGGACGGGAAACTGCTCGTCGGGCACGGGATGGCGACGGCGTACTACCCTGCGTACCAGATGCCGAGCACGGCGCGGGTTCGAGTGAACGCCGACGGCACGGCCGTCGGGCAGGCGGCGGCGCACGAGATGGGCATGGGCACCGCCACCGCCCAGGCGCAGAACCTGGCCGACCTGCTCGGGCTGCCGGTGGAGAACGTGCGGTTCGAGTACGGCGACACCCGGCTGCCGGCGGCGGCGGTGGCCGGCGGGTCGAGTCAGACGATCAGCATCGGGGCGGCGCTGATTTCCGCGGTAGCCGCGCTCAAGCCGAAGCTGCTGGCCCTGGCCGGCAAAGACAGCCCGCTCGCCGGGGCGAAGGTGGACGACGTGACGTTCAAGGACGGCGGGCTGGCGCTCAAGACAGACCCGACGAAGGAGGTCAGCTTTAAGGCGCTGCTGGCCGACGCCAAGCAGAAGAGCCTGGAGGCGGACGGGGCGGGCAAGCCGGGGGAGGAGCAGGAGAAGTTCGCCCTCGGCTCTTACGGCGCGGTGTTCTGCGAAGTCGCCGTCGATCCGGACTTCGGCACGGTGCGGGTGCGGCGGGTGGTGGCCGCTTACGACTGCGGCACCATCCTCAACCCGAAGATGGCCCGTAGTCAGTTCGTCGGCGGCATCGTCATGGGGCTGGGCATGGCGCTGATGGAGCAGACGCACCTCGACCCCCGCACCGGCAAACTGGTGAACGCCAACTTGGGCGAGTACTACGTCCCCACGCAGTCGGACGTGCCGGACATCGACGTGACGTGGACGCACCACCCCGACCCGGCCCTGCCGATGGGTGCCCGCGGCATCGGCGAGATCGGCGTCACCGGCATCGGGGCGGCGGTGGCCAACGCGGTGTTTCACGCCACCGGCGTGCGGGTGCGGGATTTGCCCATCACCGCCGACAAGCTGCTGGGGTGAACCATGAGCGACCTGCGACCCATCCTCGACGCTGCCCTCGACTCCCCCGAACCGGCGGTGCTGGCCACCGTCGTCCGCGTGTCCGGGTCGGCGTACCGCCGGCCGGGTGCCCGACTGCTGCTGTGCCGAGACGGTCGGCGGGTGGGCGGGGTGAGTGGCGGCTGCCTGGAAGGGGACATTGCCCGCAAGGCGTGGTGGCGAACGGAGAGTGGACCCGCCGTGGTGCGGTACGACACCACCGCTGGCGTGGAAGAGGCCGAGGCGGCGTTCGGTCTGGGGTGCAACGGCATCCTGGACGTGCTGCTCGAACGCTTCGACCCGGCTCGCCCGCCGGCCGGGGTGATGGCCGCCCGGCGGTGGCTGGCCGAACGGCGGCATGGAGTGATCGCTCGGATCATCACCGGGCCGCACGTCGGCCGCTTCCTCACCTACGGTTCGGACGGGATGAGCGACGACCTCCCGGACAAACTCGTCCCCGCGGTGTTCCACGAGGCGGAATCCGCGTTCGTGATTGACCGCTCATCCCGAGTGGTCGAGGTCGGTGGCGTCGAAGTGTTCTTCGAGGTGATCCGCCCGCCGCAGTGGTTGCTGGTGTGCGGCGGCGGGTTCGACGTGCCCCCGCTGCTGCGGCAGGCCAAAGCCCTCGGCTGGCATGTGGCGGTGTTTGACCCCCGCGGCACCACCCCCCGCAAGGTGGCCGACGCCGACGAGGTGGTGACGGGCTTCGACCGCCTCGCGGTGGAGCCGGGCGGGGCGGCGGTGCTCGTCACGCACAACTACGACGACGACAAGCGGTTGCTCCGCGCGCTCCTCCCCTCCCCACTCGCCTACCTCGGCGCGCTCGGCCCCCGCCGCCGCACCGACCGCCTGCTCGCCGACCTCGCCGCCGGCATGTACACCCCCACCGCCGCCGAGTTGGAAAAACTGCACGCCCCGGTCGGGCTGGACGTGGGGGCGGAGACGCCGGCCGAGATCGCGCTCGCGGTGGTGGCCGAGGTGCGGGCGGCGTCCGCCGGCCGCCGGGGAGGGATGCTCCGCCACCGCCCCGGCCCCATCCACGGTCGCACCCCGATAACGCCAGGCGTGCGAGCGGAAACAGCGGTCGCGTGTTCCGCCGGAACCGTCTCATGATCCCGATCCCGGTCGTCGTCTTGGCCGCCGGCGGTTCCTCCAGGCTCGGCACGCCCAAGCAACTGCTCCCATTCCGCGGCCAGCCGCTGCTCGCCCACGCGGTCCGAGTCGCGGCCTCGGACGTCCGGCCGGTGTTCGTGGTGCTGGGCAGCGGGGCGGACGAGTTGCGATCAATTGCAGAAGCGTTCGGCGGCCGGGTGGTGGTGAACGCCGAGTGGCAGGCAGGCATGGGGTCGTCGGTGCGGGCGGGGCTGGCGGCGGTCGAGGAAAACCACCCCAACGCGGCGGCGGTGCTGTTCGCCGTGTGCGATCAACCCCACGTCACCGCTGATCTGTTCGTCAAGATGATCGCCGCGCTCCGCGCCGGAAACGAGATGGTGGCATGCGCCTACTCCGGTACGGTCGGCGTGCCAGTGCTGTTCGGCCGCCGGTACTTCGCAGACCTGCGGGATCTGCCGCCCCACGCCGGAGCCAAACGGTTGCTCGCCCGCCACGCCGCGGCGGTGTTCGCCGTCCCCTTCCCGGCCGGGGCGCTCGACATCGACACCCCGGCCGACATCGCGGCTCTCGGCAACTGATCGGCGACGGGCACACCCGCTCGGGCGGCGTTGCGGTTCACACTGGCCTCGGCCAGTTGAGCGCCGAGGCGAAGGCCACCGCCACGCGGGTTTTGCCGGTGCAGGTGGCCTGCACGATGAGCGCCTTTCAGTGCCCGTCGGCGAACCGCTCGACCACCCGCCGCACCGCCTCCCGCTGGTACAGGGTAGGTGTCCGGCGAATTGACACCTTGCGTCTACGTGTAGACCGCGAGTTTTTCCCCAGGAAGAACTACGTCATGCAAGCCATCCCTCTCCACACATCACGTTTGTTCACCGTTGAGTAGTCGTGAGGTGGAGATGTGCTTGGCGTCGGGGAACCGGGTGCGGGGCGGCTTCGGTTTCTTCGGTCCCCGGGTCGCCTTCCGATACCGGCCCAGGTTCGCACCCCGGGCCAGTCCCTTCAGCCACTCGGCCATCTGCCCGACCGACCACCCGCCGATCTCGGCCCACGTCTGGGCCGGGATCGCGATCCACAACCCCGGACACGCCCCCGACACTTCCAACGCCAGGTGGTAGTCCGAGACTCCGTCCGCGACGGCCGACCCGTGGGCGGCCCGCAACGCACCCTTCACGGCGGCGTACACGTTCCCGGCCGCCAACGCCACGCAGAATCCGAACAACGCCGCCGGCGGATACCCCAGCGTGTTGACCTCGCACTTGAGCACCGTGGTCAGCCGCAAGAACAGCCCCTCGATCGACCAACGGTCCCGGTACAACTCGGCCACCGCCGCCGCGACTGCCACCTCGGCCGGGAGGTTGGTCAGCACCTCAATGATCCCGTCCCCGTCCCGGGTCGGGCGGTCCAATGTCAGCCGCACCCGTCGGACCGCCAACTCCGTCCCGCCCGGTTCGGTCAGCCCGATCGTCTGCTCGTCCAGTGTTCCCGTCTCGGTCCGCCCGGCCGCCTTCCACTCCGATTCCCGGTCCCAGGTCAGGGTCGTGGCGTGCCGGCGGATGACGAAGAACCCCTTTCGTCCGGCGATCCCGAATAGGAACCCGGTGGTGCAGAAGTTCCGGTCCGCGACCCACACGTCGTTCGCGGCCACGGTCTCCAGGATCGGGCCGAGCAGGGACCGCTCCTGGGCGTGCTCGTCCTCACACGGGACCACGTCGATGGCCAACCCGAGGGCCGGGTCGAGGACCACCAGGGTGTGACCCGGCAGCGGCCCGGCGACCACGTCCCGCAGCGGCTTGATTCGCCGCTGGGTCTTGCCCAGGTGGTTCCCGTCGAGCACCTTCACCCGGTATCCGGGGAGCAGGTCCGCCTCGGCTCCGCCCATCGCCCGGATGACCGGCCCGAGCCGGTCGGCCGTGTGCCGGACCAGATCCCGCCCGGCGACCGCCGGAACACGGGCCAGGCGGGCGTACACGGCGGTGACGTTCACCGGGATGTGGTCCTGGGCCTGGTACGCGGCGTGGACCGACGGCTTCACCCGGCACACGACGGTGGCCATCAGATCGACGCAGGTGGAGAACAGGAGATCCCGGTCGTTCCGGTGCCCGACGGTGCGGACGAACAGGTCGTCCAGAGCGGTTGGGCGGAGGGCGTACTCGAACGCCCCGCGAACCGCGACCGCCATCGGGCTGTGGGTGATGAATCGCTCCAGAACGGCATCCATCAACATCCGTGTCACCCCAAGAGCATAACACAACTATCGTCCCCATATGCTATTATGGAAGATGCCTGAGCGTGAAGAGGCATGGTCATGCAAGCACATATTCGCGAGAAGGTCCGCCCCGGGTAGGCGTCACGGGAGTTGGTGGTAAATGGGTTCACTTCGGCGTAAAGGTCCTTCACCACCGGGAATGTGAACTCGCGGCCTTCCCCGCCGGGCAGGGTCAAGTCACATTGATATTTGAAGTCGCTCGTCGGCCGCCCGTCCTCGATCCGCACGATCTTCGCCCAGGTCTGGTCGGGGCTCTTCTTGAACTCGTCCTGCTGAGCGCGGGTGAGTTTCACCACGCTCACCCGGTAGACCGGTTGACCGGGGGTTGCGGCCGTGTGACTCGTCCAGATCTTCCGCCGCTCGCCGAAGAACGGGACGTCGCTGGGGCGCGGGTCGTGTCGGAAGTCCGTACCGTTCGGCACGTCCACATGAAACCCGTCGCCCTGGAACGCCGACCAGTTGGCCGGTCGCCCGCGGGTCTGCGGCGGCTCGGGTGCCGGAGTCGGAGTCGGGTGCGTTCGAGGTGGCGGAGTCGTTCGTGTCGGTGCGGTCGGCCGCTCGGGTTGTGTGGGGTGACTCGCCTGGGCGACGGGCTTCGGGTCGCCCCCGGACATCACGAGCAGGCCGACCACCGCACCCGCCACCGCAAGTGTCAGTACCCCGCCGCCGATGCCGAGAACCCAGAGGAGAGTGCTCCGAGACTGCGCCGTCCTCCGCGACGCCGCCCGCTCGCTCCGCCGTCGCCGATCCGACCGTTCGGTGTCGCCCTCGTCGTCTGTGGCGTGCCGTGTCGCGGGAGCGGCGGGGGGCGCAGGCGCTTCGTCCGCGATCAATTCCAGCGCGGGTTCACCCTCGGGGACGGTCACGCGCGCCCCGCATCTGGGGCACTTCACCCGCTGACCGGCCGCGGTATCGGCGGCTTTGAGACGAGTCCCACACGGGCAAGCAACGGCGACGGGCATGGGGTGGCTCGGACGGTTGATAGCGGGTGCGGGTCTCGCATCCGCCACTCAGGATACCGAAAAACAGAAGTCCTGTTGCAGGAGCCGCCGGGGAGTCTGAAGTCGAAGGTGACGTTCACTCCCCTCAACGCCATGCCGAGACCAGCGCTTCGTTCACCCCGTGATCACCCGCCCGGCCAGCCACGCCACCTGAAGGGCCAAGTCGCGGTCGAGTCGGGGGGCGGGCAGGTGGTACGGCTCTTGCGGGTCGTCGGCGAGTGCGGCGGCCAGCTCTCGCGGGTGGACGGCGTGCTCGATGAGCAGGTGCAGGATTTCGGATCGGAGGCTTTCGGCGTAAGGCCGGGGCCGCTGCAACCCCAGCCGGCGGGCCAGCCCGCGGAGGCGGTCGTCGGGGATCTCCGACACGTCCCACACGCCCCGCGCCCGCAGGTAGTGGTCGAACTCGCGGGCCAGCAGGAGCAGGTGCGCCGGCCGGTTGACGAACGCGCTGTCCAACTTCGTCAGCACGTCGTCGCCCCACGCACACAGGGCGACGGCCGCCGCCTCCACCTCGGCCGGGCGGGCGTAGCCGGGGTCGGCGAACGACACCGCAGCCAGCGCGAACATGGCGAGCGGCAGGTGCGCGTACCGCCCCCACTCCACGTCCTTCGCCACCTGTTCGATTTCTTCCAGCCGGTCGAACAGGGGCGATTGCGACAGTTGCAGGTGCGTCAGGCCGGCCACCTCGTCGGCGATGAACTGTTGGGTGTCGGTGTTGCCGGCCCACGCCACCCACCCGGCGGCCAGCACCAGCAGACCGAGCCAACCGGCCTCGTCGGACAGGACGACCGCGCCGCGGACGGCGTTCAGATCGGCGCGGATGCGGGCGGGCCAACCCAAGCGACCTGCCGCGGACACACGCCACCGCACCACGCCGAGGACGGCCGCCGCGGGCGCGCCGCCGGTCAGCGCGCGGAAGTAAGACCCGCCCTCGTGCGGGTCGCCGAGCGCGCCCTCCGGGTCGGTTTCCAGTTCGCGGCGGTACAGTTCGACCGCCGGCCCGCGGAAGCCGGTACGGGCCAGCGCGTCGGCCAGCCAGTGGTGGCGGGTGCGGGTCGGGTCGAGCGCCGGGTTCACCGCCAGCAGCCAGTACAACCGCAGCGGGAGCGTGGCCCCCGGATGCCCCGACTCGTGCAGTCGCACCAGTTCGGAGTACGCCTCCGCCTCCCGGCCTTCGACCGCCAGTTCCCACACCTCTTCGACCGGATCGCCGGGCGGGGCCGGTTCGACGGCCGCGTCGATGACTGTGGGGCGGGGAACGTCCGGCGGTGGAGAACTCGGGCGAACGGGCGGCGGCGGGGGCGGGCTGACTTCGGCCGGGTCGGGGCGGTACCACGCGGCCCGCTCCTGGCAGAACTCGTACGCCTCGCGGATGCGGCGGAACTGGTCCGGGTGGTGTTCGGGCTTGAACCGCCGCACCAGCCGGGTGTACGCCCGCTTGACGTCGGCGTCGGCCGCCCCGGGTGACACGCCGAGCAGGGCGAACGGGTCGGCCGGCCAACTCGCCATGTCGTCCGACAGGTGTTCGGCGCTCATCTGGCTCACCGGCGGGGGGTGGGGTTAACGCGAGCCGAACGGCTTGACGAGGGTGTCGGCGGCCGGTCGGCCGGACAGGAGCCACTGCGCGTACCTCGGCGGCATCACCCCCCGCGGTGGCGGGGTCGCGCGGTACTCCTCGAACGCCCGCACCTCGTCGGCGGAGTAGATCGTGGTGTTGCCGTAGTTCAGCGTCGGGCGGGTGAAGTAGTCTGGTGGCGGGACGTCCGTTGACAGCGTGTACCGCGGCGTGTAGCTCGGCGTGTACGTCGGCAGGGTGTACGTCGGCATTGTGTACGACGGCGAGTAGGTCGGCGTGTACCGCGGCGAGTACGACGGGCTGTTCGACGGCACCTGACTGCCCGCCCCGGCGCACCCGAAGATGATGCGGCCGATGATGCTGATTGCGAGCAGCACCCCTCCAATGCCCAGCCGCCCGAGCCACGGCGACCCGCCGGACGCCGGTTCGGGGTCGGCCTGCCGCCGGCGGGCGCGGTCGGGGGCGTACCCCGAACGCTCCGACCCGACGGTGTGCGCCCGCCCGTAGGTCGGCGAGTTGACCGAGTGCGCGCGGGGCACGCCCCACTCCTTGACCGACGCCGGCGGCGCGGACGGGTCGTCCAGGAAGGTGACGAGCGGCGGGTCGAGTTCGGCCGCGGTCGAGTCGGTCGTCCACAGCCGGCCGACGGCGGCGGGCCAGTCGGCCGTCCCGTCGCGGGTGTCCAGCCAGGCCATGCGGCGGACGCTCCGCGGTCGCGGGCGGAGGGTGAACAACTCCCGAGACATGGCCGCCAGCTCGCCGACGTGGGCGTCGGGCGGGGCGGCAGTCAGTTCCGCCGTCAGCCCGCGCTTCAGATGCGTCAGGAACGCCGTCGTCGGGGCGTCGGCCGGGCGGGCGGCCAGTCGCTCCCACTCGGCCCGGCGGTCGTGCGGCGGCAGCGCCCAGTAGCCGGCGGCGAACTCGTCCACCGCCACGGCCGTCTCCGCCGTCTGGTGCGCGAGGGCGTCGGCGGTCGGCGGTCGGCCGGTGGCGATTCCGGCCGACCGCTCCGGCGGGCAGAAGTCGGCGGCCGGCAGGCCGCGGAGGAAGTCGGCGCGGGCGGTCATTCGTCGTTCCCCGTGGGGTCGTCGCCGGACGGGTCGTGAGCCGCGAGGAAGATTTCCAGCTCCTGCCGCCAGCGGGCGATGGCCTCCTGGTCCTGCGATTCGAGCACCCCCTCGAACCCGTCCATCAGCTCGCCGAGCGCCCGCCGGCGGTCGGCCGACAGTTCCTTGAACACCCGCTCGGCGCGGGCCAGCAGGTAGCGGTTGGCCTCCTCCTCCCGCGGGTGCGTCTTCAGCTTCTCCATGTCCCGCACCGCTTGGCGGATCTGGGCTTCGCTCAGCCCCTTGGCGTGCCGGGCGATGACGTGCGAGGCCGACTTCTTGGTGGCCGTCACCGTCGCCTCCACCTCCAGCACGCCGTTCAAGTCGTAGGTGAAGCGGATGTCCACCGGCTGACCGGCCGGGCCCGGCGGGATGCCCTTCAGCTCGAACTCGCCCAGGGGCAAGTTGTCCTCCACCTTCCGCGACTCCCCCTGATACACACGGATGACGATGCCCGTCTGGTTCGCCCGCGTGGTGCTGTACCGCTTCGACCGGCTGACCGGGATGGTGGTGTTCCGTTCGATGACCGGGTCGAAGTAGCCGTCCCGCAGGTCGTCGCCGAACTCCTTGGCGATGGCGACCCCCAGGGTGAACGGGGACACGTCCGTCACCACCAGGTCGTCCACGGCGGCGTCCTTGCCCACCAGCCCGGCCTGCACCGCCGCGCCGAGGGCCACCACCTCGTCCGGGTTCAGCCGGCGGTGCGGCTCCTTGCCGAACAGTTCCGTCACCCGCTTCACCACCAGCGGCATCCGAGTCGCCCCGCCCACCAGGATGACCTCGTCCACCTTCTCGCGCGTCACCTTGGCGTCGGCCAGCGCCCGGCGGATCGGCAGCTCGATGCGGTCGAGCGTCGGCGTCACCCACGCTTCCAGTTGCGCGCGGGTGACGGTCACTTCGGTGGCCGCGTCGGCGTTCCCCTTGGCGTCCGGCACCCGCACCACCGCCTCGTCGTCTCGACTCAGTTTGCACTTCGCCCGCTCCGCCTCCAGCAGCAGCCGCGACACCATCCGCGGGGCGGTCGCCTCGGCGTGCTCGAACGACTGCCCCAGCCCGCCGAGCACCCGCGCCGCCACCGCGCGGGTGAAGTCTTCGCCCCCGAGGGCCGTCTCCCCGGCCGACGCCCGCACCTCCATCGCCCCTTCGAACAGCTCCACCACGCTCACGTCGAACGTGCCCCCGCCCAGGTCGAACACCAGCACCGTCTTGTCCTGTTTGGCGTCGTGAAACCCGTAGGCGATGGCGGCGGCCGTCGGCTCGTTCAGGATCCGCTCGACCTGCAACCCGGCGATGCGGCCGGCGGCGATGGTGGCCTTCCGCTGGCGGTCGTTGAAGTACGCCGGCACGGTGATGACCGCCCGCGTGACAGGCCCGCCGAAGTGCGCCTCCGCGTCCGCCTTGAGCGCCCGCAGCACCAGCCCGGACAACTCTTCCGGGCTGAACGTCTTGCCGCCCAGCTTGGTCTCGCGGTCGGTGCCCATGAACCGCTTGAACAGCGAGGAACACCGCTCCGGGCGGACGACTTGCAGTTCGCGGGCGGCGGCCCCGACCAGCACGCGGTCGCCCTCGTCCACGCCGACGACGGACGGGGTGAGCCGTCCGCCGAGGGCGTTCGGGATGATCTGAGGGCCGTTCGGGGTCAGGTGGGCGACGGCCGAGTTGGTGGTGCCCAGGTCGATGCCGACGATCGGGGTCATGGTGCGACCGGCGGGAGGAGTGCGGGAGTCTGCGTTCTGTGATAGGGACAGACGGGGGGGCGGGCAGAGCGGTTCGCCCGACGCGAAGTGAGGACTTATAGCCAATGAGTGGTGGGGCTTCCAATCAAAGCGACTGGGTCGGGAGGGTCGCCGTCGGCTCCGCGAACGGACGCCAACCGCCTGTCTGTGGAGGGAGATGGCGACCGCCCGCGAAGCGTGCGGCGACTTTTTCGTACGCCAACCGTCCTCGGGTTCTCCTACAGGCCCACGCGACCGCCCGCGGAGTGTGCGGCGACTTTCCCGACCCACCTCACAAGGCGCTCTCAGTCCCTCAGCCCGGTCAGGTAGTATTCGTAGGCTTTCTTCGCCTGGAACTCGTCGCCTATTCGAGCAGTTTCAGTTTGATCCTTGGGCTGAACAGGGCGTTTGGCGATGCATGGGCATCTCCTCCACATGGGCATCGCCGTGGCTTTTGCCATCTCGTTGGACCTGCGGCGGCGTGTGCTGGCCGACTGCCAGGCCGGGCACACGTTCGCCGCCGTCGCCCGCAAGTACACCGTCTCGGCCGAGTGGGTGCGGCTCTTCTACCGCCGGTTTGAGCAGACCGGCGAGGTGGCCGCCCGGAGCCACGCCACCCGCCGTCCACCGTTCCACGCCCGACACGAGGCGGCGCTGCGGGCGGCCGTGGCCGAGCAACCCGACCGAATGAACTTCCCCAGGGATCGTGAACAGTGGGAAAGCGTTGTAGACGCCAACGTCTTCGAAGGCATCACCGATGGCGAGTGAACGGAAGACGTACACCGCGGAGTTCAAACTCCAGGCGGTGAAGATGGCCGAACGGCAGCGGGAGCAGGCGGAGGAAGCGGCGGCCTCTGACCGCGAGAAGATCGAGGTGCTTCAACCGCTCACAGTCACGCCCCCGCCGATACACCTGCCGGCCGGCAGGACGGTGCTGCGGATCGACGGGGCGACCGTCGGCTACGAGCCGGCCGGCCGGTCGTCCGCGACCTGTCCTTCGAGCTGACCCGACCGGAGCGGGTGGCGGTGACGGGGCCGAACGGGTCCGGGAAACCGACGCTGCTGTCGCCGGTCACAGGACGACTGCCCCCCCCCCGGCGGGACGGTCAACGTGACGGCCACGTTCGCCCTGCTCGACCAGCACGTGAGCGTGCTCGACCCGGCGACTTCGATCCGCGACAACGTCCGCCGACTCGAACCGCAGACCGATGAGTTGGCCTGTCGATCGGCCCTGGCGAGGTTCATGTTCCGCGCCGCCGCCGCCCTTCAGACCGTCTCGACGTTGAGCGGCGGACAACTGTGGCGGGCCGGGTTGGCGTGCGTGCTGGGCGTCGCCCCGCCGCCGTTGCTCGTTCTGGACGAACCGACGAAACACCTGGACGTGGACTCCATCGAAGCCGTCGAGGCCGGGCTGGGAGCCTACAACGGCGCGCTGCTGGCCTTCAGTCACGACGAGACGTTCCTGGATGCCATCGGGATCACGCGGCGACTGGCACTGTGACCGCTCCGCCATCTGGTCCATGTGGGACGCCAAACGGCGGATCGCTGGTCGGCGAACGCCACCGGCGGTGCGGAAATCAGTGAGCAAGCGGACCGAACCAGGTGCGGATCAGGTGGTTCAGGACGAGGCCGAACAGCGAGGCGGAGGCGAACACGACGGCCACGTGTGCCGCAGTGCGCGCGTCGCGGCGGGGGTCGGGAGTGTCGGCCATAGCGATGGAGGCAGTCGTCATCGGGGTCTCCTCGAAAGAGGAAAGGATCGCCGGTCGAGTTGACCTGATCCGTACCGAAGCGCAACCCCGGATGGAGTGGGCTGGGGAGTTTCGTCCTTCACTCCGGGGGGGAGCGGTCCTCTATGCATCAGGCCTCCCACGTCCGCCGGCACCGTGTCGAACTTCGACCGCCTGCCGATCACCCCGCCGCCCCGCCGAACAGCCGCGGTCCGCTGGACACTTTGTTCTCCTCTGCGGCTCGGTTCGCGACCGCATCGGCTGCGGCCCGCGCCACCAGCACCAGCTTGAGCGACTCTTGCACTTGCCGGTTGGCGGCAGCCAACTGCTTCAATGCCGCGTCCCGCTTGTTGTCGCCAGCGCGAAACGCCTCCCGCTCGGCGAACCGCTGGGCCAGCCAGGCCACCCCGGCCGCGTCCACCGCCGCCGTCTCCAGCGGCGTCGGGTCCTGCCCGCACAGGCCGGCCTTCCACGCCAACACCTCCCTCCGCAGGCACGCTTCCGTTACCACACCCCCGTCGCCGAGCAATCTCGCCCACCCCGCGGCCGTGTCGGCGGCCAGCCGGGCGGCCGTCTGCCACACCGCCGGGTGGCGGTCGAGAAGTTCTTCCAGTTCGGCCAGGGCCGAGCGGTCGCCGCGGTTCGCCCGGTCGTTCAGTTCGAGAAGGCGTTCGCCCAACTCGTTCACTTCGGGTGATGGCGTCACGGTCATCAGGTCGGTCCTCGTGAAGGTGAAGTTCCCACGCCGCCGCCATTGGTTCTTGTGCTGGTACTCGCCGTGAACCAGTCGAGCGGCTCGAACCAGTTGCCGGATCATGTCCCAGACGCGCCGGGTCGCCGACTTCAGGGCGATGATCTCGGCCTTCCGGGCAGCCGCTGCCGTCAACAGTTTCGCCCGTTGTTGCCGCTCGTAACTGGTGAGCAGCTCGTGCCGCCGCCCGGCGGACCCGGTGCCGCCGTAGACCCGCCGCGGCTTTCCGTTGATCCGCTCGGCGGTGTAGAAGTACCGGCGACGGCCCCGCTGGACCCACGGCATGACATTGTCCCCCGCTCGGTGTGTACCACGGGCGTGAGGCGGAACCCCACCGCCCGCTCCCGATCACTGTCCGCGACCGCGACCGGTTACGAGCGGCCCTGCAGTCGCCGCAGCCGGTCCTGGATCGCCCGCAGCCGGTCGACCGCCCGCACGTACTTGGCGGGGTCGCGGTCGAATAACTCGTCGAGCAGGTCGACCCGCTCGAACCGCTCGGCCAACTCCGGGTTCAGGAACGGGTCGCGGACCTCGTACTGCACCCGCGCCTCGACCAGCCGCGGTCCGCCCTGCCGGGCCGCTTTCACCAGCGGGTCATCCGCCATTTCGTACTCCGCCCGCAGCTCGCGGCTGAGCGGGTCGGGACCCCGCACGGCGAAGAACACGGCTTCGTACGCGGCCACCGTGGCCGGGGTCATGTGGGTGCGGGCGGCCACCTCGTCCTCGGCTAGGCTCGTCAGCAGGTACGCCTGGATCGCCCGCTTGCGGAGCCCGCCGTTCACGAACACGGCGGCCGCGTCCCGGACGTCGTCCACATCCGGGTCGTTGTCGTTGATCAAGTACCGGACGGCCCGGAGGGTGATGGCGTCGTCGGTGTACCGGCCGGCGTGCGGGTCGCCGTCGGCCAACTCGGCCGCCCGACGCCACCGCCAGTCGGGGCCGGAGTCGTCGCGGACGGAGGCGATGCGAGCGTAACTCGTCTGGCTCATTGGTCACCTCGTAGTTGGTCGAGTGAAAGCGGGTCGTAGACCAGGGGGCGGCCGGCGGTCAGCCGGTCCACTTCGCTGATCGGGATGTACAGTCGGGACTGGGACTTCACGCCGCGTTTCACCGCCGCCACCCGCTTCTCTCTGACCATCCGCCGGACGGTGCTGTCGTTGATCTTCCCCAAGGAAAGTGGACAGTGAGTTAGCGGTTATCCGGGTTCTTCGTCCGCTCGAACTCGTCTGGGGTCCTGTACTCCAGGGTCGAGTGCCGTCGGACGCGGTTGTGAAAGACCTCGATGTATTCGAAGAT
>JANNVG010000084.1:0-3165 GCA_031414395.1 Fimbriiglobus sp. | reverse complement strand
CTTCCTGCCGCAGAAGCCGGCGGCGGAGGAGTGATCGGGCGAACCCGGCCCGCATGGGGCGCGGGGGCCAGGCCACCCCCCCCCGCACCCGCGGCCCTTGCGGGCCGGGTTCGCCAAGAACCGGCACTACTTCTTCCGGCTGTCGAAGAACTCGGCGATCCGTCGCTTGCTCTCGTCGCTCCCGGCCAGCCGCAGGAACGCGGCCGACTCCACCTTCACCGCGTCGGCCAGCGGTTGCTCGCCCCCCCGCACCAGCACCGCCTTCAACTCCGTCACCGCCGGCGAGTCCGGGGCGTTCGCCACCCGGATCGCTTCCTTCAATAACTCCTGATCGAGCAGCGGCAGCGGCTCACGCTTCGCTCGGCGGATCGGCTCCCGCTCGACCGTTCGCACGAACTCGGCGGCGTGGTCGATCAGGTCGCCGTCGGCGAACAGGGCGTCGGCCAGCTTCGCCTCGATTGAGGCGTCGGCCGTCAGCGACACCCCGCGGAGCAGCATCGCCACCGCCTGGGTCAGTTGCGTCACCCGCGGCAGCCGCTGCGTGCCGCCCCAACCGGGGATGAGGCCGAGGGTCACTTCGGGCAGGCCGAGTTGCACCGCCGGGTTCGGCCCGCACACCCGCACGTCGCACGCCAGCGCCACCTCCAGCCCGCCGCCGACCGCCGCCCCGTTGATCGCCGCACACGTGGGGAACGGCAGCGACTCCATCGCGGCCAGCGTGGACAGGCCGAGCTTCACCACCTGTGCGACGGCCGGGCTGTCGGGGGTGGGCACGTTGGCGAAGAACTTCAAGTCGGCCCCGGCGATGAACACGTCCGGCTTGGCACTGGCCACCACCAGCCCCTTGATGTCGGACCGCATCCGCAGCCGCAGCACCGCCCCCCGCAGTTCGTTCCACACCCCTTCGCTCAGGATGTTGGCCCGGCTGTTCGGCGTGTCGAAGGTGAAGACGGCCACGCCGTCCGGCCGGTGGGTGACGGTGAGGGTGCTGGCCACGGCGACGACTCCGGGAGGTGCCGGTAGTTTATCCGGCGAACGGCGCGACATCCGGGCGAACCCCGACCGCCAGGGCGGCGTGTGCGTGTCCGAGGAGTTTGTACCCGCGGCCCTGGCGGGCCGGGTTCGCCCGCAACCGGCGGACTCACGTCGCGCCGTTCGCCTATCGAAATAGCGGGCGGCCGTTCAGGTTCCGCACCGTCAGGTCGTACCCGGTCGGGTTGATCTGGTGAATCAGCCACTCGTGCGTCACGGCCGGGTTGAGGAGGAACCCGCTCCGCACGGCCGACCGGGTGGCCTGCCCGGTGGCGGCCTCGCCGAACCACCGCGACGGGTTGTCCTTCCGCTCCCAGTCGGCGTCCATGCGGGTGACGCCGTCCACGCAGTGCATCACGTCCGACTTGCGGCCGAGCAGGCCGAGCGAGTGGTAGCGGATCGTACCGGACTCCAGCAACGCCTTCTGGGTCATCGCCTGGGCGTACCGCTCGGCGGTAATCTCGTACGGCCCCCAGGCGACGACCCGCTTGCGGTGGTGCGACCCCATGAAGTCGAACGTCTGCTGTAAGGTCAGGTTGACGCCCGTCTCGGCCCGGATCGCCCACGGGCGGACGTGCAGGGTGGCCGGCAGCCAACTGATGGTGTCTTCGGCCAGCACCCGTTCACCCGACGTGGTGCTCGTCGTGCGGACGAACGTCGCCCAGGTGTGGGCCGTCCGCGGGCGGAACAGGTCGCCCTGCCCGCCGAACAGCGTGACGTAATATCGCGCGGGGCAAGGCGAGGTGAAGTCGCGGACGACGGCCACGCCGGGTTGTGCGGCGGCCACGACCGGCAGGACCGACACGACCAGCAGGGCGGGCAGAACGTGGCGCATGGGTCACACCGTCCGTGGTGAGGGTCACGGGCGTCGGATCGGCCGTCCAACGTGGGTCGCGTGAGCGGCGAAAGGGGCGACGGCGGGTGGGGGGATTGCGGATACCGGAAATTCCCGCACCACCCCCCACATCGGGTCGTTTCTTCCAGATACTAAGGAGTTAACCACAGAGGCACAGAGATACAGAGAAGGCGAAGACAAGAGAGGGGATTGTTCTCCTAACTCGCCCTCGTCTTCTCTGTGTCCCTGTGCCTCTGTGGTTAGCTCCTCTGTGTTCACCGCTCCTGCTTCTTCCCGGCCTTGTCCACCCACGGGAACGGCGTCACCACGTCCACCGGCTTCGTGCTCACCTTCTCGCCCAACACGTTCTCGAACACGGTGCCGTAGATGCTCTCGATCTTGCCGAGCGAGTGGGCGGCCAGGATTTGGCTCACCACAGCCTGGTTGTTCACCACCACCCGCCGCCCGCTCTTCCCGCCGCCGCCGACCCCGCACTCGACGTACCGGGCACCGGGGGCGGCGTTCGCGGCCTTCTGCAGGGCGTCGAACTTCTTGTCTTCGAGGGTCACGTCGGGGCCGTTGATCGGCGGGGGCGGCAGCTTCGGGGCGAGCGCCTTGCCGGTCGGGTCTTTGTAGGTGAGCGCGTCCTTCTCGTTCACGTCGGGGGCGTCCCACGTCACCGCTTCCACCGCAAGCCCGGTCTCGGCCTTCAGCTTGTCGGCGTGGGCCTTGCGGAACGCGGCCTTAAATTTGGCGGCGTCGCCCTTCGTCTCCTTCACGGTCGCCTGCAGCGTGTCCACCACCCACTTGGCCTCGGCCAGCATGGTCGGCCCGTCCACCGGCCCGGCCACCACGTGCAGCACGCGGCCGTCCGGGGCGCAGAAGTACGCGGCCACGTTCCCGCCCTGCTTCTGCCCGCCCACGATCTTGAACGTGCCCACCTTCTGGAACGACGCCACGAAATTCTCGCTGACGTACTCGCCGAGTTTCTTGTCGGTCAGGGCGCCCACACGGAGCGCTTCGGCGTTGTTTCAGGTGAACCGCGGGTCTTCGAAGTTGCCGCTCACGTGCAGGATGAACACCAGCTTCTCGTCCTTCTTCGCCTGGGTGGCGGCCTCTTTGGGCGTGTCCACGAAGTCGATGGTGGTGCCGAAGCACCCGCCGTCCTTCTTGTCGGCGGCCCATCCCACGGTGGCGAGGAGCGCCACGGTGGTGAGGGCGAACAGTAGACGGGTCATGAGAACCTCCGGTGGGTGGGTTTTGGCGAACCCCGACCGCAAGGTCGGCGGGTGGCGGAC
>JANNVG010000083.1:0-3626 GCA_031414395.1 Fimbriiglobus sp. | reverse complement strand
TAACATCGCGGGTCCACCTCACCTTCAGGACTCGCCATGCCCCTGTCGCCCGCCGACCTGTTCGCCCTCGCCGCCCCGTTGCCCCGCGTGCGGCTGGCCCACCTGCCCACGCCGCTGGAGGAGCTGC
Source organism: Fimbriiglobus sp. (assembly GCA_031414395.1). Classification (GTDB taxonomy): domain Bacteria; phylum Planctomycetota; class Planctomycetia; order Gemmatales; family Gemmataceae; genus JALHQU01. Next base: position 3,499 of record JANNVG010000083.1, on the reverse strand, counting down.
CGCGGTTCTCGGCGGCCGTCGGCGGGGGCGTGCGGGTGTTCATCAAGCGCGACGACTGCACCGGCCTGCTGCTCGGCGGGAACAAGGCGCGGCACAACGAGTTCCTGCTCGGCGACGCCATGGCCCGCGGGTGCGACGTGATCGTGTGGGGGGCCGGCGTGCAGTCGAACAACTGCCGCCAGACGGCCGCCGGGTGTGCGAAGCTCGGCCTCGAATGCCGGCTGTTCCTGAGCACGCCGGGGTATCGCACCGAACCCCAAGGCAACTTGTTGCTCGATTACCTCGTCGGGGCGAAGGTGGAGTTCACTGACGCCGCGCTCGGGCCGGAGTTGGACGCGCTGCTGCTGACGAAAGCCGACGAACTGCGAGCCGCCGGACGCCACCCGTACACCTGGCACCGGCCGACGGTGGTGCCGCGGGCGGCGGTCAGCTATGTGCTGTGCGTGGCCGAGATCGTGCAACAACTGGCGACGGACGGGCTGACGCCGGACGCGCTGTACGTGTCGTCGTCGGGCGGCACCGGGGCGGGCGTGGCGCTGGCGAAGAAACTGCTTCAACTGCCCGCCCCCGCCCGGCTGATTTGCCCGATGCCGTGGCCGTGGAGCATCCCCGACGCGCTGGCGAAGGACGCGAACGCCGCCGCCGAGTTGCTCGGCGTGCCGCACCGCCTGACCCGCGCCGACATCGACGCCGACGAGTCGTTCATCGAGCCGGGCTACGGCCTGACCAGCGAGCGGGGCCGCGAGGCGCTGAACCTGCTCGCCCGCACCGAGGCCATCCTGACCGACCCGGTCTACTCGGCGAAGGCGCTGGCCGGGCTGATCGCCGACGTGCGGGCGGGGAAGTATCCGCCGGGGGCGGTGGTGGTGTTCATCCACACCGGCGGCGCACCGGCCATCTTCGCCGAACCGGAGAAGGTGTTGTAGGGCGGGTCGAGCGGCCGCGGAAACCGAACACTGTTGCGACGTGATCGGGGCGAAACGGAAGTGACGACACGGCCGCGACGCCCCGCCGGAACCGCGGACTCTGTTTCGGCGGGGCGTCGCGGCCGGTGATCGGGAGTGATTGCCCTCAACCCCAACCGCTTGAGTCACCGCATTCCCCGGCCGCTCGACCCGCCCTACAAGACGAGGGCGTGGGGTGAGGTCTCGGAGTTCTCCACATGCCCGACGACCCCCACCGGATCGTCCGCCGGTTCAACTGGAAGTGCGGTCACGCCGGCGACCACCTGCGACCGGCGCCGGGCGAACACCGCGTGGCGTGGTTCGAGAACAAAAGTGCCCGACAGACGGGCTTGCCAACCGCCCCCACTGGCGGTAAAAATACTTGTGTCGATACCCGGTAGTGTAACGGTAGCACAAGAGATTTTGGCTCTCTTCGTCAAGGTTCGAATCCTTGCCGGGTAATTTCGCTCGCCACATCTGCGACACGCACTTCCGCCACGGTTCCCTCGTTCACAACTGCCGACACGTGCCAGCCGTGGACGAGGAGTGACATCCCCATCAGTCGGACCACACCCGTCGTGGTGGCGAGGCACCGGGTCGCTTCGGCCGGGCGGGGTCGGGATACCAGTACTTTTTGCACGCGGAGGCCGCCGATTTCAGCGCGGAGGAACACGGGTCAGAACAGAGAGTTTTTGTCTTTGATCCGTGTTCCTCCGCGCTGAAATCCGCGGCCTCCGCGTGCCCGCCTTCCGCTTCACTTGAAGAACTCGACGGCGTTGCGGAAGAGCTGCATCCCCTCGCCCTCGGCTTTCAGCCCTTCGCGGGTCCAGCGGGGGTGTTGCGTCGGCAGGGCGTGGCGCTCCGGGTGCGGCATTAACCCCAGCACGCGGCCGGTGGCGTCGCACACGCCGGCCACGTCGTCTTGCGAGCCGTTCGGGTTGTGCGGGAAGCCGGCGGCGGTGTTCCCTTCGGCATCGGTGTACCGCAACACCACCTGCCCGGACTGGCCCAGCCCCTTCAGAATCCAGTCCTTCCGGCAGACGAAGTTGCCCTCCCCGTGGGCCATCGGCACGAACAGCCTGTCGATGCCCTTCAGGAACGGCGACTTGTCCGACGTCACCTTCATGTGAACCCAGCGGTCCTCGTACCGGCCGGAGGTGTTGTGCGTGAGGGTGGCGAGCGGGCCGTCTTCGTCGGGCGGCACGAGCAGTCCGGCCTTCAGGATAGTCTGGAAGCCATTGCAGATGCCGAGGATCAGCTTCTCGTCGTCGCGGAACTCGCGGATGGCGTCGGTGAGGAAGTGTTCGAGCTGGTTGGCCATGATCTTGCCCGACCCCACGTCGTCGCCGTAGCTGAACCCGCCGGGGCAGACGAGGATCTGGAAGTCTCGCATTCGGGCGGGGTTCTCGCGGAGGGCGAGGACGTGAACCCGCTCGGTGGCGGCGCCGGCCTGTTGGAAAGCGAACTCGGCGTCGCGGTCGCAGTTGGTGCCCGGCCCGCGGAGGATCAGTACGTTCGGGGTGGGCATGGGGAAAGATCCGTGAGGACGGGTGATTTTGCTTGACCGGCGGGCCGGAGCGTGGTGATACTTTTCTACCGTCGCCCGGCCCCCCGAGCCAGACAAGGCGACGCGAAACGACACGGATGATCGCCGGCGCACATCACATCACAGGGGGGTGTAGGCACCCCTTCCCAAAAAAAACACGTAGCTCGGTTGACAGACCCCCGGTGCCGGCTATCATTCCCCGTGTCGCCAACCCGAAAGGGTGGGTGACGAGAAGCGAGACGAGTGAACGCAAGTCGTTTGCGAGTTGAGCTTTCGGTCTTTGACAAGTGAGCAGCGTAAGAGCCTGACCGAGAGTGGGCATCGCCGTAAGGTGGATACTCACTCTGGTACTGATCGGCTCTCGCACATCAACCGCACCCGCGGCGGGCAACCGCTTTGGGGGTGAGTGGTGGGTGAAGGGTCGGTCAAAAAAGTTCTTTGAGAGTATACACCGAACAGCGAATCAAACTCGAAGTTACTCCTGCTGTGTGGCCTTCGGGTCATGTGGCGGAGAACAATAAACTTTTGAAGGGTTTGATCCTGGCTCAGAACGAACGTTGGCGGCCTGGATTAGGCATGCAAGTTGAGCGTACCCCAGCAATGGGGGAGCAGCGTAAGGGGCAGTAAGGCATGGGTATCTACCCGGGGATCGGGCATAGCCTGTCGAAGGACAGGGTAATTCCCGATGATGTCGCAAGACCAAAGCTCCGGCGTCCCTGGAGGAGCCCATGTGATATTAGCTAGTTGGTGGGGTAACGGCCCACCAAGGCGAAGATGTCTAGCGGGTGTGAGAGCACGACCCGCGCCACTGGCACTGAGACACTGGCCAGACACCTACGGGTGGCTGCAGTCGAGGATCTTCGGCAATGGGCGCAAGCCTGACCGAGCGAGGCCGCGTGGGCGACGAAGGCCTTCGGGTTGTAAAGCCCTGTCGAGGGGGAGAAAAGCCCGCAAGGGTGTGATCTATCCCTGGAGGAAGCACGGGCTAAGTTCGTGCCAGCAGCCGCGG
>JANNVG010000082.1:0-7219 GCA_031414395.1 Fimbriiglobus sp. | reverse complement strand
GGGGGGTGAGGTCTCTTCCATGAGCATCACCGCCCCCCAAGGTTGCCGTAGACAGCCGCGGTCGCACGCATCATGATTTCGCCTTCGCCCCGCCCGGCCGTCGTCATGCCGCTGTTCCGCCGCTGGTACTACCTCGTTCCGGTCGTCTATCTGGTCGTCGTGTTGTGGCTGCAACCGGCCGACCGCATGGTGATGACCGACACCGAACACCCGCCGCCCGACTACCCCCTCCGCGGGTGGGCCACTCGTCTGGTCACCGACGACGGCGACACCATCGCCTACGCCATGCGGGCGGAGAACGCCGCCCGCGGGCGGAGGGCCGGGCTGACCGACCTCGGCACGTTCGGCCGCACCACCGGCTGGCGGTATCCGACCAAGCGGGCGGAGGAGTTCGAACAGCGGGTGGCCCCGTGCGAGCCGCTGCCGTTCGACAGTCAGGACGCCTTCGACCGCTCGCTGGAACAACCCGCCGAGCTGCGCGACCGCTACTTCCTCGAGTACCCGCCGCTCGCCCTGTACCTCTTCGAGTTGGGGCTGATCGCCGCACCCGGCGGCGGGGAACACGTTCACCCGGCGCTGCTCGACGGCCACCAGTACCACGTCGGCTGTCACGTGCCGGCCACGCCCGACGAGCGGGCGCTGATCGCCCGCTTCCGCCACGCCTGCCGCATCTACGCCGCACTCATGACGCTCGCCCAACTCGGGCTGATGCTGCTGCTCGATTTCGGTTTCCCGGCGTGCCCGACGTGGCTACTGGTGCTGCCCGGCTTCCTCTACTTCACCCCATGCCGGTTCGACATCCTGCCCGCACTGCTGGTGACGGCGAGCATCCTGGCGGCGGACCGGCGGCGGGTGGCGGTGGCCGGGTTGTGCCTGGGGTTGGCGGTGGCGTTCAAGATGTACCCGCTGGTGCTGGCCCCGATCCTGTTGCGGTTCACCGCGAAGAGTTGGAAGGACGCGGCCGTGTGGTGCGGGTGTGCCGCCGTGCCGGTGCTGCTCAGCTACGCCGCGATGGTGATGACGGACGGGTGGGAAGGGGCGACGATTCCGCTGCGGTTCCAACTGGCCCGCGACCACGAACCGCAGTGGTGCTTCTACGGCAAGTTCCTGCCGCCGGACCTGGCCTTCAAGACGCAACCGTGGTCGGCGATCCGTACCGCCGTGCCGCTGCTCACCGCCCTCGGGTGGAGCCTGTTCCGCCCGCCGGACGTGTTCAGCCTGTTGCGGCGGTGCGCGTTCGCCCTGCTCGCCTTCCTGACGGTGTCGGTGTTCTACTCGCCGCAGTGGTGGCAGTGGGTGGCCGTGCTGCTGGTGCCGCTGGCCGTCCGCCACCGCTGGCTGGTTTGGGTGGTGGTGTTCCTGGACGTGTGGACGTACCTGCACTTCCCCGTCCTGTACGACCTGGTGTCGTCGCGCACGCTGAGCGCGGCCGACGGGGCGCCGTTCCGCATCGTTCACGTGTGGGTGCGGGCGGTCGGCTGGCTGGCGGTGTCGGCGGGGCTGGCGTGGCACGAGTGGCGGAGAGTCCGCGGGGCACCGGCGTAGGGGCGGGGAGTGTTGGCAACCCCACCCCCTAACTTCACTTGAGCGGGAGCAGTCCACTCGCGTGAGGGAAGGCCCGGCGGGTCGTCGCGCACGTCAGTCGAGCCAGTTCTCGAACCGCAGGCCCGGCACCTGCTCGAAATCCTTCCTGTTGGCGGTCAGCAGGAGGGCATCGTTCACGAGCGTGATGGCGGCCGTTTTCAGATCGGGTGTGCCGATCCGCACTTTGGCCGCGCGGAGGGCGTCGAACCGATCCGCCGACGGGTTGTCGAACAGCGCGATGTGGTAGCCGCTGAAGAAGGTGAACAACTCCGCCAACTCGCGGTATGCGTCGATCTGACGGCGGACCTGTTTCTCCTTCCCCAGCGTCGCCAGCCACCCCCGCATCTGCTCTTCGACGTTGGCGACGGTCGTGCCGACGCGGGTGCCGTCGGCCGATGCGAGGGCGAGTCGGCCGGTCAGCCGGATCGCCCGTTCGCTCTTGCGGTATCTGAGGACACTAGAGTCGCTGCACAATAAGCCAGGAACACGCCGTAACCGATTGTCGAATAGACGGTTGCGGCTGAACACAGGGCTATTAGCGAAAGCACAGCCCAAACGCTGGCGCCACAACTGCTTATGCCGATTTCCGAGCTTATTGTGCAGCGACTCTACTCAGGTGGTCTGTGTCCATCAGGATCATTCCCCGTCCTCCTGAGCGGTTTTCCGCGCGGCCTCACGGGCTGCGTCCATCTCGGCCTGCATGGCACGAGAGAAGTCTGTCTCCTCAGAGATCCCCACCACGCTCCGCCAGTCGCGGGTGGGGGGGATGACGGCGGGCGGCCTGGTTCTCAAGGCGGCCAACTCGCGTTCCACTTCCGACAAGCGGGCGGCGAGCGATTCGAGCGTCAGTTCCGGCACGGCTCGTCCTCCGATGGTTCACACGGATTGTACCACCCACTTGCGGCCGCGTCGGCTATCCTCTCCCCTCATGGACTCACCCGCCCCGCCCGCCGCCGCCGCCCCCATGTCCCTCCCCCGTGTGCTCGGCCCGTGGCTGGCGGCGGCCATCGTCGTCGGCACGGTCATCGGCACCGGCGTGTTCAAGAAGGCCGCGGCGGTGGCCAAACCGGACGCCGCCCCCGAGTTCGGGCTAGCCGTGGCCGTGTGGGTGGGCGTGGGGGTGGTCACGCTGCTGGGGGCGCTGGCGTTCGCGGAGGTGGCGGTGCGGTTCCCACGGGCGGGCGGCAACTACGTGTTCCTGCGCGAAGCGTTCGGCCGGCCGATGGCCTTCCTGTCCGGGTGGGTGGACTTCGGCATCAACCGCGGGGCGAGCATCGCCGCACTCGCGTCCATGTTCACCGAGTCGCTCGCCAACCTGGTCGCCGAGGTGCGGCCGGACCTTGCGGCCGGGTTCGACTACTGGCCGCAGCGGGCGTTCACGGTGGCGCTCATCGTGCTGCTCGCGGTCATCAACGCCCGCGGCACGCTGCTCGGCGCGCGGCTGCAGTTCGTCGTCACGCTGGTGAAGGTGACGAGCATCGTGGCGATTGCCGTGCTCCCGCTGGTGGTGCTCTTCTGGCCCGGTGCCCCATCCCAGCCGACGACGGCGCACATGTCTCCGGCGTGGCCGAGTGAGTTCCCCTTGTCGCGGCTGGTCGGGCTGGGGAGTGCGGCGGTGGCCGTGCTGTGGGCGTACCACGGGTGGATGAACCTGGGGCCGATGGCCGAGGAGATCAACCGCCCGCAGCGGAACATCCCGCTCGCCCTGATCGCCGGCGTGGGCTGCCTGATCGTGCTGTACGTGTCGGCGAACGTGGCCTACTACACCGCGCTGGCACCGACGGACATGGTGAAGGCGTCCGACGGCACCACCGTGGCCCGCGACTTCTGCCGTACGCTCGTCGGGCCGGCGGGGGCGATGGCCGCGAGTCTGGCGGTGATGATGTCGGTGTTCGGGGCGGTGAACGGGAACATCCTGGTCGGCCCGCGGCTGCCGTATGCCATGGCGCAAGACGGCCTCGCCCCGCGGGTGTTCGCCAAACTGCACGAGCGGTTCCGCACGCCCACGTTCGCCACCGCACTGCTCGCCGCGTGGTCGGTGGTGATGGTGCTCGGCCTGGGCGTGCTGCTGCAAACGAACAAGGAGCTGTTCCACCAGTGGGAGTTGAAGGAGGGCGTGTGGGCGGTGAAGGCGGCGGCCGACGGCACCCCGCTGGTGGACTCGCCGTTCGACCTGCTGACCGACTTCGTCGTCTTCGGGTCGGTGGCGTTCGACACGCTGGCGGTGGTGGCGCTGTTCGTGTTGCGGCGGAAGCACGCCGACCGCACGGCGGCGCTGCCGTACAAGTGCTGGGGCTACCCGGTGGTGCCGGCCCTCTATGTGCTGGCGATGGCGGCGGTGATGGTGAGCATGGTGCTGGCCGACAACCTGCGGTGGAAGGTGTACGTGGGCCTGGGGTTCATCGCCGTTGGGGCGGCCGTGTACTGGGTCGCGTTCGGGCGGAAGCGAGGCGGGGCGAGCCGACTGGAACCGGGAACGCAGTGACCGGGTGTGCGATCTCAAGTGGCTGTTGTGTTGCTGTAGCCGGGGTCTGTGACCCCGGTCCTTCCGGCCTCACAGAGGCCGGCTACAGGAAGCCATCCGTGCAAGCGGGTGTGTAACTGGTTCACCCCGCTCACTGCGTTCGGGGTTCCACGACCCGGTCACTGTGTTCCAGGTTCCAGAACTACTTTCGCCCCGCCCGGCTTGTACACGCCGTTCGTGTGGACGCCGTTCGCGTGCCCGTTCGTCGGCGGGGTAGTGAACAGGTACTTGCCCAGGCGATACACGTCGGCCAACTGCTTCTTCGCCGGCGAGTCGATGGCGGAGGCGTCGGTCGCCGCAATCGTCCGCTCCACGTCGTACTCGACCGCCTTCAGTTCCACCCGCCCGTCGTCGATGATTGCGTACCGCGCCCGCGGGTCGCCGTCACGCGGCAGGCCCACGCTGCCGGGGTTCACAACAGTCGTGTGCCGCAACGGGAACTCGAACTGGTGGTGCGTGTGCCCGACCAGCACGAAGTCGGCCTTGATGCCGTGGACCCGCTCCTGCCACTCGTCCGGGTCGGCGGGCACGTACTCTTCGAGCGGGTCGCGCGGGGAGGCGTGGACGAGGAAGAAGCGCTTGCCGCCGAGGGTGACGAGCGACGTGGTGGGCAGGTCGGCGAGGAAGCGGCGATCAACCGGCGACAGTGCGGGGACGGTGACGCGGCGGCTGGCCATCGTCAGGTAGCGGAAGCCGATGGTGCCGACGACGGGCACGTTCTGCGCGACCCCGTGGTCGTGGTTGCCGCGGACGGCGGCGGTGGCGTGGGTGCGCACCCAGTCGATACACTCGGCCGGGTGCGGCCCGTACTCGACCAGGTCGCCCAGGCACAGGCAGGCGTCGAACGGCTCGCGGATGGCGTCGAGCGCCGCCCGGTTCGCATGAATGTCAGCCACGATGAGGACGCGCATCCGAGCCACCTCCCACCCTGCTTGGATGTTAAGGGGGAGTGAGAACCGGGGCTACCTGATTCCGGTGCAACCGGCGTGCCGGATGTGGTGGGGCGTTTGACCCCTCGACCCCCGGTGATAGAATTTGCACAACTCGCACTGCCGTGACGGAGGGGCCACTGTGACCACCGCCGATGTCCGTTTCTCCCGCATGGGCAAGCACCTCGCCTTATTCGAGGACAGTTGGAAGGCCGACTACCACGAGGCGATGGCTCTGTACGACTTCCAGGAGTTTCTGGGCGAAGGGTTGTGGCTGTATGACTGGATGACGGAGCGGTCACGGGATTTACGCGCACTGGTGTTTCACGGCCTGAGGCCGCCCGACCCGCAAGCCACAGAGAACGAGAAGCGGGTGTTCGAACAGTGGCTGCGGACGGCAACCGAGTGCGAACGGCAACTGCTGACGTTCGAGGCGAAGTACGTCACCGTGGAGGGAGCCGTGAAGTTTCGACAGGCGGTGGCGCACGTCCGCAAGTTCCTGGCCGAGTGGACGCCTCCCGTGGTGTCACTCGCCCGCGGGTTGCGGGCGCGGCGGCTGTCGGTGGCGGAAGTAGACGCCCGCAAGGAGTTGTTGAAGGCCCGCGCTCCTGCCGAATGACCACTTCGAGCGATCCACGATGGACGAGTTGAAGCGGATCGAGTTCACGCCCGAGTTGCTCCCTCGCGTGGCCGGGATGGAGTGCGGCGATGCCGTGTGGGAACAGGAAGTGGCGGCGTGGATCAAAGCCCCGGCCGGTGCGGGCGGGGCGGTGGATGCCCTCAGTTTCTGGGTGTCGGTCTGGCTCTACGAAACGGCGGGCGGGGAACTGATCGGGTTCGGCTCCTTCGCCCACGCTTTCCACTTGCCTCCGATCCCAGGTGTCGAAAGCCCGTCGGCCAGCGTCATCCCGTTCTTCGGCATCGACAAGCGGTTCCACGGCCAACCGTCCGGCCCACGGGAACAGCGGTACGGCTACCGCGTGTTCGAGGACCTGTTGAACGAAGCCCGCCTCGTTCAACATTCCCGGCCGCTGCTCGTGCTGGAAGTGGATGTCGTCAACACTCGTGCGGAGCGGTTCTATCGGGAGTCGTTCGGGTTCACCGACATCTCCCCGCCAGAACTCGACCCAGACTCGGGCCGGTCGTTCAAATGGATGGGGCTGGCTCTTCAACCGAGCGGTTGACCCGCACCGCTACCCGCTTTCCCTTGTCACGGTAAGCTATCCGCCCCCCCCCTGTTGCCGCTCGTGCGGAGTCCGCCCCGTGAGCTTGAGCCTGACGCCCGAACAGATCGCCGAGGTGCAGGCCACCCGGTACAACGCGACCGTCACCCGCCTGCACCACATCCACCCCGACCTGATGGTCTTGCGGGTGAAGCCCGACTTCCCCCGCCCGCGGTACCACGCCGGCCAGTACTGCACCCTCGGGCTGGCCAACTTCGAGCCGCGGGTGATCGGCTGTCAGGAAGAGGTGCTCAAGCCGGAGGACTGGCCGAAGCTGGTCCGCCGGTCGTACTCCATCAGCCACGGCCTGTACGCCGACGGCACCGACACCATCCGCGACGAGACGGCCGACGACTGGCTGGAGTTCTACGTCGTGCTCGTGCGGGAGAACCCGGACGGCCGCGTGCCCGCCCTCACCCCGCGGCTGTTCGGCCTGCACGAAGGGGGCCGGCTGCAAGTGGGGGAGAAGATCGTCGGCCACTTCACCCTGGAGCCGGTCACGAACCTGACCGACGCGATCGTGTTCCTGGGCACCGGCACCGGCGAGGCGCCGCACAACAGCATGGCCGCCACCCTGCTCCGCCGCGGGCACACCGGGCCGATCCTGAACGCCTGCTGCGTGCGGTTCGCCCGCGACCTGGGCTACCTGGACATCCACCGCCGGCTGGAGAAGCAGTTCCCGAACTACAAATACCTGCCGCTCACCACCCGCGAAGTGACCGCCGGCGGGAGCAAGAAGTACATTCAAGACCTGATCGTGAGCAAGGAACTCGACGGCTTCCTGGGGTGCCCGCTCGACCCGGCCGCGTGCCACGTGTTCCTGTGCGGCAACCCGAAGATGATCGGCATCCCGTACAAAGACAAGGAGAGCGGGGAGTGGAAGTACCCGCCGCCGCTCGGCGCCATCGAGGCGCTGGAGGCCCGCGGGTTCAAGGCCGACAACCCGACCATCCGCGTTC
>JANNVG010000081.1:0-8776 GCA_031414395.1 Fimbriiglobus sp. | reverse complement strand
GGTCGCGTGCGTCAGCGTACCCGAGGCTCGGAAGCGTGGCGGCGGTCGCCGGCCGCTCGACCCGCCCAACCAGAGTTGACTGGCCCCCGCACCCGGTCACTGCGTTCCCGGTTCCACTGAACCGTCACCCGATCAGATCGCTCACCACCTTCGCCTCTTCGACGCCCGTCAGCTTCTGGTCCAGCCCCTGGTAGCGGTAGGTGAACTTCTGGTGGTCGAGGCCGAGCAGCTTCAGCACGGTGGCGTGGAAGTCGCGGATGTGGACGGGGTTTTCCGTGATGTTGTAACTGAAGTCGTCCGTCTCGCCGTACACCGTGCCCGCCTTGCACCCGCCGCCGGCCATCCACATGCTGAAGCACCGCGGGTGGTGGTCGCGGCCGTAGTTCGTCTTCGTCAGCGTGCCCTGGGTGTACGTCGTGCGGCCGAACTCGCCGCCCCAAATCACGAGCGTGCTGTCCAGCAGCCCCTTCCGCTTCAGGTCCTGGATCAGTCCGTAGCACGGCTGGTCCACGTCCTTGCACTGGTCCTTCATGCGGCCGGGCAGGTTGCCGTGGTGGTCCCAGTTGTTGTGATAAATCTGCACGAACCGCACGCCCCGCTCGACCAGCCGGCGGGCGGACAGCACGCTGTTGGCGAACGTGCCCGGCTTCTTCGCTTCCGGCCCGTACAGTTCGAACGTCTTCTCGTCCTCCTTGCTCAGGTCGACCAGTTCGGGCACGCTCCGCTGCATGTTGAACGCCATCTCGTACTGGCTGATCCGCGTGAGCGTCTCCGGGTCGCCGGTGGTCTGGTGGCCGAGTTCGTTCAGCTTCTTCAGCCCGTCGAGGGTGGTCCGCCGCACGTCGCGGCTGACGCCCGGCGGGTCGGTGATGAACAGGATCGGATCACCCTTCGCCCGGAACGACACGCCGGCGTGCTCACCCGGCAGGTAGCCGCTCTGCCACAGGCGGGCGGAGATGGCCTGCACCTGCTCGGTGTTGGTCGGCTGGGCCACCATCACCACGAACGTGGGCAGGTCCTGGTTCAGGCTGCCCAGGCCGTAGCTCATCCACGCCCCCAGGCACGGCTTGCCGGTCACCTGGTTGCCCGTCTGCATGAAGGTGATGGCCGGCTCGTGGTTGATGGCCTCGGTGTGCATCGTTTTGACGATGCACAGGTCGTCGGCCATCTTCGCCTTCCACGGCAGGATGTCGCTGATCCAGGCTTTACCCTGGCCGTGCTGGGCGAACTTGTAGATGCTCGGGGCGATGGGGAACCGCTTCTGCCCGCTCGTCATGGTCGTCAGCCGCTGGCCGTTGATGATGGAATCCGGCAGGTCCTTGTCGAACATGTCGGCCAGCTTCGGCTTGTAGTCGAACAGGTCGATCTGGCTCGGCCCGCCGACCATGTGCAGGTAGATGACGTTCTTCACCTTGCTCGGGAAGTGCGTGCTGGCGAGGGCGGCGTTCTTGCCGCCGGTGGGCACGCCTTTCGACTCCGCCGCCTTGCCGTCACGGGCGAGGAGGGAGGCGAGGGCGGCGGTGCCGAGCGACAGCCCGGCCGAGCCGAAGAAGGCCCGGCGGGTGTGGTGGGCGGCGAACGCGGACGGGAAGAGCGGGGTCATGGGAGGAGGTCCAAGAGGGGAGTATGTGGGTGGTGTTCGCCGCGACCTCTGGGAGCGGAGCCAGGGGCATGCTCCCAGAGGTCGCGGCGAAGATGAGAACACTACTTGTTCAGCACCTCGTCCAGGTTCATGAGTTCGTTGCACAGCATGGTCCACGCGGCCAGCTCGCTGGCACTCAGCTTCGGGTCGCTCTTGTGGTCGCCCACCGTCTGGAGCTTCTTCGCCTCGTCCGGCTTCGCCGTGAACTCCTTCGACAGTGCCGCCAAGCTCTCCTTCACGATGGGCAGTTCCTTCGCGGTGAAGCTCCGTGACAGCAGCCGCTTGGCCACGAAGTCGATCCGCTTGTCGTCGTCCGGGGCCGACGTGAGCGCCTTCTCCGCCAACACGCGGGCGGCCTCCACATACTGCACGTCGTTCAGCGTGAGCAGCGCTTGCAGGGGGGTGTTCGTCCGCTCGCGGCGGACGGCACATGTCTCGCGGTTGGGGGCGTTCAGCACCTCCATCGCGGCCGGCGGGGCGGCCCGCTTCCAGAACGTGTACATGCTCCGCCGGTACAGCCCGTCGCCGGCGTCCCGCTTGTAGTTGCGGGTGTTGCTCTCCGGCATGGCCACCGCCTCCCACACCCCTTCCGGCTGGTACGGCTTGACGCTCGGCCCGCCCAGCTTCGGCACCAGCAGCCCGCTGGCGGCCAGGGCGGAGTCGCGGATCATTTCGGCGTCCATGCGGAACCGCGGGCCGCGGCTCAGGAGGATGTTGCTCGGGTCGCGCTCCAGCTTGTCCTTCGTCGTGACCGCGGCCTGGCGGTAGGTGCCGCTCGTCACCAGAAGTTTGAAGAAGCGTTTGACGTCCCAGTGGCTCTCGAAGTCTTCGCCCATCCAGTCGAGCAGATCCGGGTGGCTGGGCTGTTCGCCGGTGATGCCGAAGTCGCCGGAGGTGCGCACCAACCCCTGCCCGAACAACTCCTGCCAGAAGCGGTTGACGGTCACGCGGGCGGTCAGCGGGTGGTCCTTGCTCAGCAGCCACTGGGCGAGGCCGAGGCGATTCTTCGGCAGTTCCTTCGCCATCGGCGGCAGCGCCTGCGGCGTGCCGGCGCTCACCTTGTCGCCCCGCTTGTCGTAGTCGCCCCGCTTCAACACGAACGCCTCCGGCGGGGTCGCCTTCTCGCTCGACACCGGGGCGGTGGTGCCGCGGGCCTTGAACCCGACCTCCTCTTGCCGCACCGCTTGCAGCTCCGCCGTCAACTCCTTCGACATCGTGTCTTTCGTCGCCACCCACCAGTTGAAGAGGTCGTCCACTTCCTTCGGCTGGCGCTTGTCGGCCGGCTTGCTCAGCACCTTCTGCACCCGCCCGACGGCGGCCAACTCGCCCACTTCGTTCGCGGCCAGCGCCCGGTCGTACAGCCGCAGGTCGGACAGTCCGACCGCCTTCAGCGGCTGCCCCGGCGTGCGGCGGCCGATGGCGAAGGGCGCTTTCGTTTGCGTCGACGCGGTGGGGATGACGGCCTTCACCGCGGCGGGGTCGGCGGCCGGGCCGTTCGCGTGAACGTCCACCGGCTGCTGGTCGCCGTCCACGTACAGCTTCAGCCCGTTCGCCTTCTTGCTGCCGTCCCAGGTGATGGCCACGTGGTGCCACTCGTTCGGGTTGAACGAGGCCTTCGACGTGACCTTGATGGCGTCGGTCGGCCACACGCCGATCAGGTGGGCGGCGAACTTGTCGTTCTCCAGCCACACGTCCCACCCGCGGTAGGCGTCCTTCTCGTCCATCTTGGAAATGATGGCGCCGGTCTGCCCGCGGGCGGGCACCTGCACCCAGGTGGCGGCGGTGTACGGCTTGGCCGCGTCGAAGTCGCCGACGCTCGCCGGGAACTCGGGCGTGTTGCCCGCCTTCACGCCCAGCACCTTCTGCCCGTCGCCCAGTGGCCCGGCCCGCCAGTCGGCGTCCTTCGGCTTGGCGATCGACGTGTCTTTGCCGTTCACGCTCACGGCCAGGGTGTCGCCCTTGCCTTCGGTGAACACGCCGTGCAGGGTCAGCCCGTTCGCCGTGGCCTGCACGTCGCTCGCCTTCAGGCCGGCCAGCCACTGGTCGAACTCGGCGCGGGCGACCGTCTTGCGGGCGGTCACTTTCGCCGCCACGTCGTTCTTCCGCTTCTCCCACGTGGCGTACTTGTCGCGGTCGGCCGTCGCCGGCACGAACAGGATCGGCGGGGTGTCTTTGATGTTCCCGTCCATCGCCCCCTGCGTGCTGTTGTTGAAGAACGCGGCCAGGCCGTAGAAGTCCTTCTGCGAGAACGGGTCGAACTTGTGGTCGTGGCAGACGGCGCAGCCGACGGTCAGGCCCATGAACACCTGCCCGGCCGTCTCGGTGCGGTCGCGGGTGTACTGCACCAGCACCTCCTCGTTGATCGACCCGCCCTCGTTCGTCGTGATGTGGCTGCGGTTGAACCCGGTCGCCACCTTCTGGTCGAGGGTGGCGTTCGGCAGCAGGTCGCCGGCCAACTGCTCGGTGGCGAACCGGTCGAACGGCATGTTCGCGTTCAGCGCGGTGATGACCCACTCGCGGTACGCCCAGTTCTCGCGGTAGTTGTCGAAGTGGATGCCGTGCGTGTCGGCGTACCGGGCGTAGTCCAGCCAGTACCGCCCGCGGTGTTCGCCCCACTGCGGCTTGGCCTGCAGCTTGTCCACGAACCGCTCGTAGTAGTCCGGGGCCGCATCGCTCACGAACGCCTCGACTTCCTCCGGACTCGGCGGCAGGCCGGTCAGGTCCAGGCTCAGGCGGCGGGCGAGGGTGCGGCGGTCGGCCTCGGGTGCCGGCTCGAGCCCCCGCTTCTTCAACTCGGCGTACACGAACGCATCGACCGGCGATTTGATGAACGCGGCGGCCTTGGCGTCCCCGTCGAACGCGGGCACGGCCGGCTTCTTCGGGGCGAGGAACGACCAGTGCAGTTCGTACTCGGCCCCCTCCTTGATCCACTGCTTGAGCGTGTCCTTTTGCACCGCGGTCAGCTTCTTGTGCGACGTGGGCGGCGGCATCTGCTTCTTGTCGCTGTCCGGCAGGAGCAGCCGCTTCACCAGCTCGCTCTCGTCCGGCTTGCCCGGCACGAACGCCTCTTTCTCCACCGCCGCGTCCCGCTGGTCGAGCCGCAACTTGGCCTTCCGCGCCGCACTGTCCGGCCCGTGGCAGGCGAAGCAGTTCTCGGCCAGGATGGGCCGCACGTCGCGGTTGTACTGCAACTTGCCGCCCGGCCGGGCGGGGGTCGAGCCGGGTTCGGCCGACAGCGGGGCGTCCGCCGGGCGGAAGGCCAGCAGGGCGACCAGGACACCGGCGGCGGACAGCGGGAGGAGCGAGCGGCGCATTCGAGTTGGCCCTACGGGACGGGGCGTGGGGGAGTACAGGGATTGTAGCCGAAGTGTGGGAAGGGTTCCAAGACCTCACCCCCGTCCCCCTCTCCCAGGGGAGAGGGGGGTGTTCAAGGCGCGTGCCTCGCCGGATGACTGGAACCGGGAACGCAGTGACCGGGTGTTCAACCACTGACCCGGTCACTGCGTTCCCGGTTCCAAGTTGGACACCCCCTCTCCATGATGGAGAGGGGCCGGGGGGTGAGGTCTCCGAAACCCCGTCTCGCCTTCCGCCCCCCGCCGGGTTACAATCCGCCGCATGGCCAACGTTGCAGCAATCGCCACCGGCGTGCTCGAGTTCACCGCCCGCGGGTTCGGCTTCCTCCGCGACCCCGCCCGCCACTACGCCGTCCGGCCGCAAGACCCCTCCGTGGCACCCGACCAGATCCGGCAGTTCAAACTGAAGCCCGGCGCGCTGCTGAGCGGCCCCGTCGGCCCGCCCGTCCGCGGGCAGAACGGCCCCCGCCTGGCCGCCATCGACACCATCGAGGGCGTGCCCGCGGCCGACTACAAGACCCGCGCGTGGGACGAACTGACCGCCGTGGACCCCACCAAGTGGCTGAACCTGGAGACCGGCGAGCTGCCGCTCACCACGCGGGTGATCGACCTGTTCACCCCCATCGGCAAGGGGCAGCGTGGGCTGATCGTCGCCCCGCCGCGGGCGGGCAAGACGGTGCTGCTGTCGCACATCGCCGCCGCCATCGTGCAGAACCACCCCGACATGCACCTGATGATGCTGCTGGTGGACGAGCGGCCGGAGGAGGTGACGGAGATGCGGCGGTCGGTGAAGGGGGAGGTGATCGCGTCGAGCAACGACCAGGACACGGCCGTCCACGTGCGGACGGCCGAGCTGGTGGTCGAGCGGGCGAAGCGGATGGTGGAGCAAGGCCGCGACGTGCTGGTGTTGCTCGACAGCCTGACGCGACTGGCCCGCGCGTACAACAAGCACGCCGGCAACAGCGGGCGGACGATGAGCGGGGGCGTGGACAGCCGGGCGCTGGAAGTGCCGAAGCGACTGTTCGGTTCGGCCCGCGCGTTCGAGGAAGGGGGCACGCTCACCATCCTGGGCACGGCACTGATCGAGACCGGCAGCCGCATGGACGACGTGATCTTCCAGGAGTTCAAGGGCACGGGCAACATGGAGTTGGTGCTCGACCGCCGGCTGGCCGACAAGCGGATCTATCCCGCCATCGACCTGTTGCAGAGCGGCACGCGGAAGGAGGAGAAGCTGTTCGCCCCCGACATGCTCGAGCGGATCAACCTGCTCCGCCGCAGCCTGTTGACGGTGAAGAAGGCGGACGATGCGATGGAGCAACTCATCGCCAAACTCGGCAAAGCCAAATCGAACGCCGAGTTCTTGGAGATGGTCGGCAAGTTCGTGAAGTGACCCGGCCGTCGAACGGCACGACGTGAGTCCGGCGGTTCTGCTCTTCGGCCTGGAACCGCGACCGCCAGGGAGCCGGGTGTCGGTGGGCGTTGCGGACGCCCGACGAGGTGATCGACGCCGAACGCCAGCGGGCCGACCAGTTGGAAGCGGAAATCGCCCGCCTGCGGGCGCTGCGGCGACAGAGCAAGCCGGCCGGGAATTGAAGGCGAGCGGCGGGCGGCGGGGCGTCCGTTCTCGGTCAGCCGGCGGATTGACAACCCCGCCGGCCGAGGTATGCTCGACCACCCACCCCGAGGCCACCCGATGGCCACTTCACACGCACGCCTGCTCGTCGCTCTGCTCGCCGTCGCCTCCGCCGCCGTCGCCGCCGACCCGCCGCAGGTGGTGGTGACCAACCCGAAGAAGACGACCGCCGCCGTCACCCGCGAGTACCCGCCGCCGCCCGGGAACGCCGCCCCCGACCTGACCGTCGTCACCGTCGTCCGCCTGGACAAGCCGAAGGAGAAGCCGCTCGTGCTGAAGGGGCACAAGCAGGCCGTCACCGCGCTCGACTGGTCGGCCGACGGCAAGCGGCTGGTCTCCGGCGGGCTGGACGGGGCGGTGATCGTGTGGGACGTGGCCAAGGGGAACGCGGTGGCCACCATCGACCACGGGCGGGCGGTCGGGGCGGTGGCGTTCACCAAGGACGGCAAGACGGTGGTGTCGGCCCCGTTCGTGCCCGACCCGGTGGCGGCGGCGAACGCGAAGGGCGAAGACGACGCCAAGACGCCCGGCGGCACGCTGGTGGTGTGGGACGCGGCGACCGGCAAGGAGGTGAAGAAGTTGGACGCCGAGCAGGGGCCGCTCACCGCCGTCGCGCGGGTGCCGGGCACCAACCACCTGGCCACCGCCGGGGCGAACAAGACGCTCTGCCTGTGGGCGGTGAGCGAGGGCAAGGTGTCGCACACGTTCAAGCTGCCCGCCCCGCTGGCAGTGGTGGTGGTCGCGCCGAACGGGCGGTGGGTGTACGGGCTGGCGACCGCCGCCCGCGAGGTGCAGGTGTTCGACCTGGACGCGAAGAAGGCGCTCGCCCCGTTCAAGGGGCTGGCCGACGACCTGATCGGCGTGGGCGTGTCGCCGGACGGCAAGCTCGTGGCCGGGGTGTACGCCACCCCGGTACTCGACGCCAAGGTGCCCACGTCCATCGGCCCCGGCCGGGCGCTGCTGGCCGTCTTCAGCTTCGGGCTGAGCGAGATTATCCCCCTCCTAGATGGGCTGGACACCACGACCCTGAACAACCACCCCGTGCAACTCTGGCGGGCGAACGGCAAGGCGGTCGGCGCGTCGCGGTGGAAGGACCTGAACCTGCCGGGGTACGGGTTCCGCATGGAGTTCCTGCCGGGCAAGTGAAGGCGGCCGGCGGTCTGAAAACCCGACAGCCGGTTCGTGCTCGCCGTCGAATTGGATGCGATTCGGCCCGTTCCCGGACGGCGGGTCGTAGCATGAGGCCGTCGCGGATAGCCTTCGCCCACCGCAGCAGGTCTGGTCATGTTGCTCGCTTCGGACACCGTGGTGTCGGTCCGCCCGGTCACACCCCCGGCAATGCCCGCACTGCCGGCGGCGCTCCCGCCGGGGCCGAAGCTGAACCTGGGGTGCGGGCCGGTGCAGCCGGCCGGGTGGGTGAATGTGGACGGCAGCGGGCGGGCGAAGTTGGCCGCGTGGCTGCCGTGGGTGGACCGCCTGTGCGTCAAACTGAAGGTGCTCCCGCCCACCGAGTTCGGCCCGCACGTTCGCATTCACAACCTGACCCGACCGCTCCCGTACCCGGCGAACTCGGTGGCGTGCGTGTACGCCGGCGAGGTGTGGGAGCACTTCGAGTACCCGGACGCCGTGCGGCTGACGGCGGAGTGCGTGCGGCTGCTGGCCCCCGGCGGGGTGCTGCGGGTGTGCGTGCCGGACGGGGCCGCGTTCTGGGCGAACTACCTGGCGCTGTACCGTGAGCAGATGGCCCGGCCGAAGGCGACCCGCACGGCCGCCCCGCTGCGGGAGCAGGTGGCCAAATACTTCCGCGACATCTGCACCCGCAAGCGGTGGGTTGGGTCGATGGGGCACGTCCACAAGTGGCAGTTCGACGAGGTGCAGTTGGTGGAACTGTTCGAGGCGTGCGGGCTGACCGGGGTTCGGCGGATGCCCTTTCACGACAGCCGCATCCCGGACGTGGCCGGCGTCGAGCGGTCGGACTTCCTGATCGTGGAGGGGGTGAAGCCGGGCGGCCTGACGAGCCGCGACCGCCAGGGAGCGGGGGACCAACCGGCCGCCTGACGAGCCGCGACCGCCAGGGAGCAGGTGATTACATCCCCGCTCCCGGGCGGTCGCGGCGCGTATTGCACCACGTCACTTCAACAGTAGGCC
>JANNVG010000080.1:0-11591 GCA_031414395.1 Fimbriiglobus sp. | reverse complement strand
AATACACCTCACGCAGAGCCGCTGAGACGCTGTGAAGACAACTGATCGGGTATTGTTTTCGATTTGTTTCTATCCTTTCTTCTGTGCGTCTCTGCGGCTCTGCGGCTCTGCGTGAGACACGCTTTCACCCCACCCCCTCTTGCGTCTCGGCGATCAGGTGGTCCACCACCGCCTTGGCGTTCCCGCCGCTCTCGTGGAACACCTTCAACTGGCGGTCGGCGCTGGTGCCGCCCTCCAGGATCTTGTACGCGTACTCGATCTCCTTGCGGGTGCCCAGCTCGTCGATCACGTCCCGCAGGAACCAGTCGATCATCTCGTGGATCAGCTCGCGGGCCGGCACCTCCTTCTCCTTCCCCAAATCCAGCAGCTTGCCGTCCAGCCCGTACCGCACCGCCCGCCACTTGTTCTCCTCGATGAGCGCCGTCGGGTACTTGCGGAACGTCAGGTTGTCCCGCCGCAGCTTCCACAGCTTGGCGATGATGGCCTGGAACAGCGCCGCGATGCAGATGCACTCGTCGACCTTGGTGGACACGTCGCACACGCGGAACTCGAGCGTGGGGTACCGCCAGTTGGGCCGCAGGTCGTAGTAGATTTTGGTGCCGTCGGGGATGCACTTGGTCCGCACCATCACGTCGATCATGTTCTCGTACTCGGCCCAGTCCTTGAACTCCGGCGGGATGCCGCTCCGCGGGAAGTTCTGGAACACGATGCTGCGGTAGCTCTTCAGCCCGGTGTTCCGCCCGTTCCAGAACGGCGACGATGTGCTCAAGCACAGGATGTGCGGGACGAAGTACCGGGCCACGTTCATGGCGTCGATGAGGAAGTCGCGGTCCTCGATGCCGATGTGGACGTGCGTGCCGAAGATGAGCAGTTGTTGGGCAAGGTCGCCCATGTCCTGACGCACCCCGAGGTATCGCTCGAACGGGGTGATCTCTTGTGTCTCCCACTTGCTGAACGGGTGCGTGCCGGCGGCGGCGATGGTCAGCCCGTGCTTGCCGGCCAGCTCGGTGATGCCCTTCCGCAGCTTGATCAGTTCGGCCCGCGCCTCCGCTGGTGTCTTGCAGATCTCGGTGCCCACCTCCACCATGCTCTGGTGCAGTTCGGCCTTGATCTGCTCGCGGAGGGTCAGCCGGCCGTCTTCCAGAATCTGCGTGATGTAGCTCTTCAGCTCGCCGGTGGCCGGGTCGATGATCTGGTACTCTTCTTCGATCCCGATGGTGAGCGACGGCGGTTTCATAACGGCTCCGGGGCGCTGTGCTGTAGCCGGCCTCTGTGAGGCCGGGCCGACCGGGGTCACAGACCCCCGCTCCAGGGGGGCCGACACGAGTGAGAGGGGATCGGCCGGGTGGTGGTGGGGATGTTAGCCGAACTGCACGACGGAAGCGAGGGGATGGCGAGACGCGGGATGATTACCCCTTCCGCCACCACTCCCACCACCGACGCCTCGAGCCTCCGACGAACCGCACATTAGACGCCCCGCAGTAGAAGGCGGCGTTCCCCTTGCCAATCATCTTCTCGTTGACGACGTATTGCACCTGCTCGCGGTGCCGCACCTCGGCCCGACGCAGTTCCAGGCCGGACGGCATCTCGAGGTACACCAAATTGAGGAACAGGGTGAACAGGCTGAGCCGGTCGGTGGTGATAATCTTGGTGGGGTGGTGGACCCTCGGCTTCACGTAGTTCGAGTGGACGTAGGTGACCCACACAAACTCTTGCCGAATCCACTTCCGGGTGATGTACACACGGATCTGGGCGGGGTCCGTTGTCGGCTCGCCTACGAACGGTTTCGCCTCCTCGCCCTCGGCGTCGAAGTCAGCGATCACCTTCGTGCCGGAGCGAGTCTCCCGCTTGAGTACGATCCCCGCTTCGTGGCAGACGAGGGAGTGTCCCCCAGAATCCTCCTTGCATTTATCGCTCAGCGCCGCCGGCGTCTGGTGCGGGGGGATCATGTGCCCGGCCTCCGCCCCACCGCCCACCAGCGCGACCGACTCCCACGTCACCCCGGTGAGCGAATCCAGCCGGCCGTCCTTCAGGGCTTCTTTGATCCATTCGAACGTGCCCACCCAGGCCGTACACCGCACCCGGTACGTCGGCCCGTGCCAGCCGACGATCCGTAGGGGCCGGGGGGCGACGGCGGCCACCAGCGCATTGTTCACGTCTTGGGCGTTCATCACGAGGTCGGCGTCGGTGGGGTCGAACGGGCGATCAATGCTCAACTCGAACTCCACCGTCGGCACCTGCCCGATCAAGGTCTCGAGCAGTGCGTCCATGTCGCCGTCGAAGTTCGCGTCCGGCCGCACCGTGGCCATCTGGTGGTCCATCAGACGCCGGATCGTCTCGGGCAAGTTGGCCCGGTTCGGCGTCGCCGCGTTCGACACCAGCACCGGCACCACTTTGCCTCCGCCGGAAAGGGCCGCTTCGACCTCCTGGCGGACCCAGTCCGTCGGGTCGTCCAACCGACGGCCGGTCGCGTTCACCGCCGTCGTCCACTTCGGTCCGATCACCACCAGGACGACGTTCGCTCCCGCCAGACGCTCCCTCAGCACGTCCGGAAACAGACTGCCGGGCGAAATGTCGTTCAAGTCCAGGAACACCTGATCGGCCCCGAACACGCCCTTCAGCCGGGCGGACATCTGCTTGACCACCTCCCGGCTGTCTTCCCGGCGGTATGAGAGGAACACGATCGGGGGCGCGGTGTCGGACGCGTTCGCCGACAAGTCGGACAGGCCGGTGCGGCGGAACCGCACGTAGGCGCGAACCGCCGGCGAGAGCAACAGCCCCACCGCTGCGGCCGTTTGCAGCAGCCCGAGGGTGAACGCGACCACCGGGCGAACGGAAAGGGAGGAGTCGTCGGCGGACAATCGGGCGACTGCCGGCAGCACGTTCAGCACGACAGCGGGCACCCCGTCGACGAGTCCGAGGCCGGCGAGGAAGACGTGCAACGCCTGCCACCGCTTAACCCAGCCGCGGACCGCCACCCCCACGAACACGCACGCGCACAGAACGCGGACCCACCACCACGGCGACCGCAAGTCGGCGACCTCAAAGGTTACCAGGGTACGCGCGATCCCCACAACAGGGCCACTCAGGACGATCATCCCGAGGGCAAGCACGAGCCACAACCCCCACCACTCACGGCGAGACATGGCCACCTCCGTCGCACGGTTCGCACCGTCTCAACGCACCCGAAAAGCTACGCGGCCTTCCGGCGGTGACAACTGTTTGCCCTCGCAATCTTCCCCTGTTGCAATTCCGGGCGGGTCACTACAATCCCTGGATCGTTTTTCCCGACGCTGCGGGTCGTGTCGATCCGCCGGGAAGCGTCTTCCAACCACCGCGAACCGTCCGGTCAACTGATCGGGTGCGTCGCACACGGATCGGGCCGAGGCCCACAACACCCCCACACATGGTCAACCGCAATCTCCTCCGCCAGTTCGAAACGCAAGCCGACAACGACATCCTCAACGACATCTTCAGTAACGACCTGGAGTCCTGGCTGCCCGACATCGAGACGGTGTACGAGGCGAACAAGATCGTGCACGGCCGCGTGCTCGAAATCCGCGGCGACATGGTCGTCATCGACATCGGGTACAAGAGCGAAGGGCTGATCTCCCTCGACGAGTGGCGGGACGAGTCCGGCATCGGCTCCGCCCCGAAAGCGGGCGAGACGGTCGAAGTGCTGCTCGAGACCCTCGAAGGGGAAGACGGCAGCATCGCGCTGAGTTACCGCAAGGCGAAGCGGCAGAAGGAGTGGGAGGCGGTGCTGGCCAAGCACAAGGAAGGGGACGTGGTGGGCGGCAGCGTGCTCAAGAATATCAAGGGCGGCCTGCTGGTGAACATCGGCGTGAACGTGTTCCTGCCGGCCAGTCAGGTGGACATCCGCCGCCCGCAGAACATCGACGAGTACATCGGCCAGAACATCGAGTGCCTGATCCTGAAGATCGACACCGAGCGGCGGAACATCGTCGTCAGCCGCCGCAAGCTGATCGAGCTGCGCCGCGAGGGCCAGCGGGCCAAGCTGATGTCCGAACTGGAAACGGGCCAGATCCGCAAGGGGATCGTCAAGAACATCGCCGACTTCGGCGCGTTCGTGGACCTCGGCGGCATCGACGGCCTGCTGCACATCACCGACATGGGCTGGAACCGCATCACCAACCCGCACGACGTGGTGAAGCTGAACCAGGAACTCGAAGTCTACATCCTGAACATCGACCGCGACAAGAACAAGATCGCGCTGAGCCTGAAGCACAAGACGCCGTCGCCGTGGCAGAACATCGACGCCAAGTACCCGATCAGCACGCGGCACCAGGGCGAGGTGGTGAACATCATGCCCTACGGGGCGTTCGTCAAGCTGGAAGCCGGCATCGAGGGGCTGGTTCACATCAGTGAAATGAGCTGGGTGAAGCGGATCTCGGACCCGAAGGAAGTGGTGCAGATCGGCGACAAGGTGGAAGTGCAGGTGCTGAACATCAACCACGAGAAGAAGGAGATCTCGCTGGGGATGAAGCAGTGTACGTCCAACCCGTGGGACGAGGTGGCGAAGAAGTACCCGCCGGGCACGCCGGTGAGCGGTGTGGTGCGGAACCTGACCAGCTACGGCGCGTTCATCGAGATCGAAGAGGGCATCGACGGCCTGCTGCACGTGTCGGACATGAGCTGGGTGCGGAAGGTGTCCAACCCGAGCGAGGTGGTGCAGAAGGGGCAGAAGCTCACCTGCGTGGTGCTGAACGTCGACCAGGAGCGGAAGCGGGTGGCCCTCGGCCTGAAGCAGATGGGCACCGACCCGTGGGAAGGCGACATCCCCGGCCGCTACACTCCGGGCCAGAAGGTGATGGGCGTCGTCACCAAGCTGACCAACTTCGGCGTGTTCGTCGAACTGGAGCAGGGCCTGGAAGGGCTGCTGCACATCAGCGAGCTGAGCGACGACAAGATCGAGTCGCCGGAAGACGTGGTGAAAGTGGGCGACTCGGTGGCCGTGAAGGTGCTGCGGGTGGACCAGGCCGACCGCAAGATCGGCCTCTCCATGCGGAACGTGGACGACCCGACGGTGCCGGACAACATCCCCGACATGCCGATCGAACTGATGGAGATGGAGGCGGCCGAGCGGGAGAAGGAGCGGGAAGCGAAGGGCGGCGGTGGTGGCGGCGGCAAGGGTGGTCGGAACGACCGCACCGACCGCGGCGACCTCCGCGGCGGCACCGGCACCGCCGGCCCGCTGTTCCAACTGCCGCCGGGCGAAAAGCCGTAAGTCGCACGCGGTGAACGCACCCCGCGCGCGGCGGGGGGCAACCCCGGCCGCTTTCGCATTTGGGGAGTCGCCGGCCGGGAGCGCGGGCGTCCCGCCCGCTTCCGAATGCGGGCGCGACGTCCGCGCTCCCGCTGGGGAAAACGAAACGCCGCCCGAAGGGGCGGCGTTTCGCGTCGGTCGACCGCGGGGCGGTTACTTGTCCTTCTTCTCTTCCTTCTTGGTCACTTCCACCTTGCCGCCTTCGAGCGTCTTCTTGCCGTCCTTCTCGGTCACTTTGCCGCCGGTGACGGTGGCCGGCACGTCCGCCTTGCAGCAGTCGGCGTGGTACTTCTCTTTCTTCCCTTCGTCCTTGAGGAAGTAGACGACCTCTTTCTTGTCGGCCCCTTTCACGACCAGGGCGTTGCCGCAGGCTTCGGTCTCCTTCAGCTTACACTTGGAGCACACCAGGGTGCCTTCCAGCTTCTCTTCCTTCTTGTCGTCCTTCTTGTCCACCGGCTTCTTCTCGTCGGCGGCGAACGCCGGCACGAGCAGGGCGGCGACCAGGCCGGCCACCACCAGGAACAGTTTGCGAGCCATCGGGGTCACTCCGAAAGGGAGGGGGAAACGGATGACGACCGGACGACCGGACGTCAGGCGGTGAGGAAATGCTAGCCTGTTCTCATCGGCCGGGCAATGGGTTTCGCTTGAACTTACTGGCTGGGAGGGCGACACGGAGGCCGGGGGAAGTGCCGCCTGGGGTGAAACGCCCGACCCCAACGGCGTCGTTCCCCCAGCCCAGGGTTGAATGGCACTACCTGAAGCCGTTGACCGGGTGCTGCGGGGAATGGTGCCGCGGCTGGGTCGTGTCCTTGCAGTCTTTCGGGCGGCGGTTCCGAGAGGTTCGGGCGGTCGGCCACCCGGCGGACGAGTTCGGCGTCGGGGATGCCGGCGTGCCGACGATCAGGCGTGTCAGGAGGTCGGGCAGCATACCGGATATGATCCGCCGCGGGCGGGCGCACATTCAAGAAAAAGTGTTCTGCTCGCTCCGCGAGCGGACAGTTTGAACCCGCTCGCGGAGCGAGCAGAGCACTTTTACTTGCCCACCACTTGCGGGGTGTGGCCCATCTTCTTCAGCTCGTCGAGGACCACGTCCAGTTGGCCGGGCCGCACGAGCAGGGCGCGGTCGCTCAGCCGGCCGACGATCTGGTCGCCCAGCCGCTTGCGGGCGAGCAACTCTTCGGCCAGCACGGCGTCTTCGGTGAGCACGAGGCACACCTTGCGGTGCAGCTTGGCGGACAGGCGGGCGGCGGGCGTCATGGTCGAAGTCCGGTCAGAGGAGCCACGGATGAACACGGATGAAAGGCAGGGAGCCGAGCAGACAGAAAACCGGGAATGAGGAAACCAGGAATGCAGGAACGAATCCAGACGCGGCCTCTGTTCCTGCATTCCTGGTTTCCTCATTCTTCTTTCTGATCCCTGCTTCGATCCGTCTGAATCCGTGGCAAAAAAATCCACACACTACCCCGCCTCCTTCTGGGCCGGCTGCACCTCCCGCTCGTCGCGGATCTCGTAGCTGTACCCCTGCTCGGTCAGGAACATCTGGCGGTGGTGGGCGAAGTCCAGTTCGCGGGTGTCGCGCGTCACGAGCGTGAAGAAGTGCGCGTCGCCCTCGCCGCTCGACTTCGGCCGCAGGATGCGGCCCAGCCGCTGCGCCTCCTCCTGGCGACTGCCGAACGTGCCGCTCACCTGAATCAGCACGTTCGCGTCCGGCAGGTCGATGGCGAAGTTGCCCACCTTGCTGAGCACCAGGTGCCGCACCTCGCCGGCGCGGAACTTGTTGTACAGCACCTCCCGCTCGCTGTTCGGCGTGCTGCCCGTAATCATCGGTAGGTCGAACCGCTTGGCCATCTGCCGCAGTTGGTCGAGGTACTGGCCGATGACGATCACCCGCTGGTCGTGGTAGCGGTCGAGCAATTCGGCCACCACCTCCAGCTTGGCCGGGTTCTCCGACGCGATGCGGTACTTGTGCCGCCAGTCGGCCACGGCGTACTCCATGCGGGTCTTGTCGTCGGGCAACGCCACGCGGATTTCGGTGCAACTGGCCGACGCGATCCACCCCTTCGATTCCAGTTCCCGCCACGGCACGTCGTACTTCTTCGGCCCGATCAGGCTGAACACGTCCCCCTCGCGGCCGTCCTCGCGGATGAGCGTGGCGGTCAGGCCGAGCCGCCGGCGGGCCTGAATCTGGGCGGTCACGCGGAACACCGGGGCCGGCAGCAGGTGCACCTCGTCGTACACGATCAGCCCCCAGTCCCGCTGCTCGAACAGCTTGAAGTGCGGGTAGTTGGCCGGGTCGGCCTCGTCGAGTGCTGGGGCAGAGTTTTCCAACTCCGCGAGCGACTGCTCGGGGTCGAAGTCGTCCTGCTCCTCGCCGTCGTCTCCTGTCTCCTGTCTCTTGTCTCCTATCTTCTTTCGACGTTTCTTGCCCGGCCGGTACGTCACGATCTGGTACGTCGCCACCGTCACCGGGCCGATCTCCTTGATCTCGCCCGTGTACTCCTTCACCGCCTCTTCGGGCAGGTCGGTCTTGTCCAGGATTTCCCGCACCCACTGCTTCACGGCCGTGATGCTGGTGGTGAGTACCAGGGTATTCTTCTGGAGGAGCGTCATGGCGACGATGCCGACGATCGTCTTGCCCGCCCCGCACGGCAGCACGATCACCCCGCTCCCGCCCCGCACGTCGCCCCCCGCGTGGAACACGTCCGCCGACTCCCGCTGGTAGTCGCGGATCACGAACGGCAGCCCGCTGCGGGCGACCGTGCGGACGGCCATCGGCAGGGCGGCGCCCTCGGTGTACCCGGCCAAGTCTTCCGCCGGGTAGCCGATGCCGATGAGCAACTGCTTGACGATCCCGCGGTGGCCGGCGTTGATCACGAACCCGTCGGCCAGCTTCTCGCCCAAATACTCCTTCAGCTTCTTGTTGCGGGCCAGTTCGGCCATCAGCGGGGCGTCGGCGGTGGAGAGCGCCAGGCTCTCGCCGTCCTCGCGGCGGGTCAGTTTCACCCGCCCGTAGCGGCTCACCGTTTCGGCCAAATCCGCCGGCAGGTTGTTCGGCACGGGGAATTTGGCGAACAGCCGCAGCACGTAAATCATGTCGTCGGCCGTCAGGCCGGCGGCGGCGGCGTTCCACACGCTCAGGTTGCTGATGCGGTAGGTGTGGATGTGCTCCGGGCTTTTCTCCAGTTCGGCGAACGGGGCGAGGGCGTCGCGGGCGGCGGCGTACTTGGGGTTGTCCACCTCCACCAGCACCGAGCGGTCGGACTGCACGATGAGCGGGTTGGTGGGGTCGAACTGCGGGGCGGCCGGAGGCGAGCTCTCGGTGACGGCCAGTTTCGGTGTCGGCGGCATTGGGTCTCGGCGGCAATAACTACGGGTCGAACCGGATCATGGTATCGCCGGACGAAGGGGCGGGGCAAGTGGAGGTGCGCGGGGCGACCGAAGCGGGAAGAAGGTTCACCACGAATCCCACGAATAGAACGAATGAAGTCCGAGGGCGAAAAACAGTGGATGAGGAAGGCAGGAAACCAGGAGACGCTCGTCACCATTCTGTTCCTGCCTTCCTGCCCTCCTCATTGATCTTGGCCTTCTGTACCATCCGTCAGCCTCGTGCTATCCGTGGTGAACACCCGCATGACCCCGCCCGACCCGTCGCCGTTCCTCCGCAAGCTCGACCCGTTCTACGCCGCCGTGTCGCAGGTGCTGGTCGGCCAGCGGCGGCTGGTGGACAAACTCGTCATCGGCCTGCTGACCGACGGGCACGTGCTGCTCGAAGGCGTGCCGGGGCTGGCGAAAACACTGGCCGTCCGCACGGTGGCGGCGGCACTCGCCCTCAAGTTCAGCCGCGTGCAGTTTACCCCGGACCTGCTGCCGGCGGACGTGGTGGGCACGCAAATTTACAACCCCCGCACTGGCGAGTTCAGCGTGAAGCAGGGGCCGGTGTTCGCCAACGTGGTGCTGGCCGACGAGATCAACCGCGCGCCGGCGAAGGTGCAATCCGCCCTACTCGAAGCCATGCAGGAACACCAGGTGACCATCGGCGACCGCACGTTCGAGCTGCCCAGGCCGTTCTTCGTGCTGGCCACGCAGAACCCCATCGAGCAGGAGGGGACGTATCCGCTGCCCGAGGCCCAGGTGGACCGCTTCATGCTGAAGGTGCTGATTGATTACCCGAGCAAGGACGACGAGCTTGCCATCCTCGACCGCATGGGCAGCGTGGACGCGGACACGCACGTGAGTCCGGTGCTCCAGCCGCACGACCTGGCCGAGCTGCGGCACGCGGTGGACGTGCAGTTCGTGGACCCGAAGGTGCGGGGGTACATCGTGGACGTGGTGCGGGCCACCCGAACACCCGGCGAGTACGGGCTGGACCTGGCCGGGCTGATCCAGTGTGGGGCCAGCCCGCGGGCGACGCTCGCGCTGGTGCGGGCGGCGAAGGCCCAGGCGTTCCTGAACGGCCGCGGGTACGTGACTCCCGAGGACGTGAAGACGGCCGCCCCGGACGTGTTGCGGCATCGCGTGATCCTCAGCTACGAGGCCGAGGCGGAAGACCTGAAAGCCGACGCGGTGGTGAAGCGGGTGCTGGACGGCCTGCCCGTGCCGTAAGGCGGTTCCATTCCGTCCGGAAGGCGAGTATGATTCATCCATCATCCAGGAGCCGACGATGACCGCCGACAACTTCGACCAATCACTCCGCGTGCTCCAACAGTCCCAACCGTTCCGCCTCTTTACCGTCGAATTGAACAGCGGCCAACGGTTCGAGGTGGATTCGCCGTTCGCTCTCGTCGTCCGCGACGGGGTGGCGGTGTTCGTGGCGCCGGGCGGCGTGCCGATCCTGTTCGATCACGAGAGCGTGAGCATGATTTTCACTGCGAAGGCCGACACCAACTTCAAAGCGGAGTGACCCATGCCCCTCACTCGTCGGGCCGCTCTCCGCGTGGGTGGCGTCGGGCTGTTCGGCATGACGCTGCCGCAGTTGCTCGCCGCCGAGAAGAAGTCGTCGCGGAAGGCGAAGGCCAAGTCGGTCATCTTCCTGCACCAGTGGGGCGGGCCGGGGCAGCACGAGACGTTCGACCCGAAACCCGACGCCCCGGACAACGTCCGCGGGTGGTATCACAAGCCGATCCCGACCAGCGTGACCGGGCTGCACATCTGCGAGAAGCTGCCCGAGGTGGCGAAGGTGATGGATCAGGTGACGGTGATCCGGTGCATGCAGCACGGCACCAAGATGAACAATCACAACTCGGCCGGATACTACGCCCTCACCGGAATGCCGCCGCCCACCGACGACCAGCGGTTGCGAGACTCGCAGGAGTTGTTCCCCGCCTACGGCAGCATCGTCAGCAAGCTGGCCCCGGCGAAGAAGGGCGTGGCCACGTTCGTGTCCTTCCCGCATGTGATTTCGGACGGCAGCATCACCCCCGGCCAGAACAGCACGTTCCTGGGGAAGAGCCACAACCCGCTGTTCGTCGCCGATGACCCGAACAAGGACGGCTTCCGGTTGCCCGAGCTGAGTCTGCCCGAAGGCGTCAGTGCGAAGCGGCTGGAGAGCCGCACCGACATCCTGAAGTTGATCGACGCACAGTCGGACTTGCTCGAAACCTCCGCGGTGGCGAAAGGCGTGGACGAGAGTTACCAGCAGGCGGTGGCGCTGCTCACCTCGCCCACCTTCAAGGACGCCTTCGACCTGAGCAAAGAGAAGAAGGAGACCCGCGAGAAGTACGGCCGCACCACCTACGGTCAGAGCTGCCTGCTCGCCCGCCGGCTGGTGGAAGCCGGGGCGAAGTGGGTGAACGTCTACTTCGCACGCAGCATCGGTGGGGCGGGCAACGGGTGGGATTATCACGGCTTCCGCGGAGAGAGCGTGCCGGATCGGTTGAAGGAGTTGCTGCCGCTGACGGACCAGACGCTTTCGACGCTCATCACCGATTTGAAAGACCGCGGGCTGCTCGACACGACGCTGTTGGTGTGGGTGGGCGAGTTCGGCCGCACGCCGAAGATCAGCGGCAACGGCGGGCGGGACCACTGGCCGGCGTGCTACAACGCGGTGCTCGCCGGAGCCGGCATCAAGAAGGGGTTCGTGTACGGCAAGAGCGACAAGCTTGGTGCCCAGCCGACCGAAGGCCGGGTGACGCCGGAAGACCTGGCCGCGACCATGTTCGACGCCCTCGGGCTGGACCCGGAGACGGAAATCCGCGACGCCCAGAACCGCCCGCTGCCCATCAGCCGCGGCAGTGTGGTTGGGGATTTGTTTGGATGAAAACCGATTTCACCGCCGAGGGCACATGAGGGCACGAGAGGAAGGCAG
>JANNVG010000079.1:0-4255 GCA_031414395.1 Fimbriiglobus sp. | reverse complement strand
GCGTGCGCTGTTGGTGGTGGGGGGTGTGGTGGTGGGCCTGCTGTTGCCGGGGGCCCCGGCGGGGGTTCTAACGGAAAGGGGGCGGAGCGAGCAGAGCACTTCCAGAGTGGCTACCATAACAACGGTCTGCCGTGCAGGGGGCTGTGATGGATTGGCCGCCGGATGACGAACTGCTCGAAGCGTGGCGGCAACTGGTCGCCGACCCGACGACGTTCGGCCCGTTCTCGGAACGGGTGCTCGACCCGTTGGCTGCTGGCATCGCCCGTCAGTTCCCCACCACCGACCCGGATGAGGCACTCTCCGCCGCCATCGACACGCTCATGTGGTTCAGCCTGAACGCCGCCCGATTCGACCCCACCCTCTCCCCGTTGCCCGCGTACTTGCGGATGGTCGCCCGCGGGCGGATGCTCAACCGACGGGATTCCGAGCGGCGGCACCGGGAGGGGAAAATTTCGTGGGATGCCGTCGAACACGAGCTGCCCGCCCGGAACGATCTGGCGGACGACGACGACCGCCCGTCGTTCGACTCGCCCGCCCTGCGTGACGCCGTGGCCAAGTTGTCCGACGCCGACCGCGAGGTGGTCGAACTGCTCCGCGACGGCGAGCGACGGACGGCCGTGTTCGCCGAGGTGCTGGGTTTCACCGACCTCCCGCCCGACGACCAGGAGCGGGAGGTGAAACGGGCGAAGGACCGCATCAAGGCCCGCCTGAAGCGGGCGGTGGGAGGGGACCATGAGTGAATCCGTCATCCGCATGGCCCGCCGTGCGGCCATCGACCCGCGGTTCCTGGCGTTCGCCCTGCACCTGTTCGCCGAGAACAACCAGATGGAAGAGCCAGCCCTCACGGCGGCGCTCGGTGCCACGCCCGAGACGCTCGCCCACGCCCGCCTGTGCCGCACCCCCCGCGGCGACGACTCCGCTGTGAAAGACGAAGTCGCCCGCATCGCCGCCAAGTTCGGGTTGAACGCCGGAGTTCTCCTGAAGGCGGTCCGCGCGGGTGAAGTGACGGTCGCCCACCGCACCGCGGCCGAACGCGAACTGCCCGAACCCGTCGTTCCGATGCTGGCCGCGCGGGATCGAACCCCTGACGAGCCGCGACCGCCAGGGAGCGGGGAATGAACACCCTCGGCCCGCCCGTGTGGGTGACGGACCTCGCCGGGCGGTTCTGGGCCGCCGCCGGCGAACCGCCCGCGTTCCCCCGCGACCTGGAAGACGCCGTGGCGTCCCTCGGCGGCATCACCACCGTCCGCCGCGGCGGGTTGCGGGTGTGTGCCGTCGTCGAATACTGCCTCGCCCGGAAGGTGCCCGCCGCGTTCGCCGGACCCGACCGCCCGTTGCGGGCCGCGCTGCACTGCTGGGCGGGCGTCGGCACCGTCTTCCTCGACCGCGACGACCCGCCGGACGAACAGCGGTTCTCATTCGCCCACGAGTTGGCCCACTTCCTCCGCGACTACCTCGCTCCACGCCGACAGGTGGCGAAGGCTCTCGGCCCCGCCGCCGTGGAGGTGCTCGACGGCATTCGCCCGCCGACGCCGGCCGAGCGGTTGCACGCCGTGTTGCGGAACCGCCCGCTGACACCGCACTGTCACTTCATGAGCCGCGATCCGGCCGGCCGACCGGAACGCGACGACGACCGCCGCGCCGAAGCCGACGCCGACCGGCTGGCGTGCGAACTGCTCGCCCCGGCCGAACTGCTTCACGACATGAACGACCGCGGCGAGTTGGTACGCCGGCTGACCGCCGAGTTCGGTTTGCCCGCGAGTGTCGCCGCCGAGTACGCAGTTCAACTGCTGCCCCCGCCGCCGTCACCCGGTGGGCTGATGGCCCGGCTGTTGAACCGCGAGGGGTAAATCGGGACCTCACCCCCCGGCCCTCTCTCCCGTGGGAGAGGGGGCCGGGGGGTGAGGTCCGACAATTCCGCCCGCACTCTCGCACGACCGATCAAATCCGTGTAATCTGGCGTCGAACATCACTGTCACCGGCGGAACAATCGGCACAGGAGGACTTCGATGGCCGTCACGGTCGCCCCAGTCGCCCCGGACCCCACGCTGCCCGTCTCGCAGATCACTCGCGGGATGACGGCCGACGAGTTCCGCGAGCAGTTCGGCGAATCACTGCCCGACGTGCTCGGTATGACCACCTGGCAACAGGGCGTGGACCTGGTCCGCGAGTACGCCCGCATCGAGCGGGAAGTGGCCGAGGCGGTGCTGATCGAGCGGCGGCACGAGGCCGAGGTGCGGCGGCGGGTGTTCCCCATGTTGAAGGACTCGCCGAACGCCCCGGCGGAGGCCGGGCATTACACCGACATCACGCCCGACGAGGTGAAACGGACGCACCAGGGGTTGCTGTTTAATGGCGGGGTGGAGGCGTGCGACGGCACCGTGCAGACGCACGACACGCTCGCCCTCACCGTGTATCAGATCGGCGTCTGTCTGGTGTCGTACTGCGGGAACCAGGGCAGTTGGAGTACGCGGCTGTTCCGCAAAGACCTGCGGGCGGAACACGCCGACCCGGTGGGCGAGGTGTTCGAGATCCTGGCCCGCCGCGGCCAGCGGGCCGGGCTGAACCAGCCCGACCGCCGCGACGGCATGAGCGAGCTGGCCCAGCGGGCTGTGATGAGCTTCGCCGAACTGCGGGTGCTGACCGCACACGCCACCAAACGGTGGCGGATGGGGCACGGCAGCCCGGCACCATACCAACTGCTCGCCGGGGCCGGCAACCCGGACGTGATGATCGAGAGCGTGAAGGTGATGCGGGCGCTGATCGCCGAGCACAAGCGGTTCGTGTTCGTGTCCAGCGAGAGCGGCGACCGCGATTTACTCACGCTGGGGCAGGCCCTGCGACCCCTGGAATACCTGATCGTCGGCACGCTGGACGAGCGGATCAGCCGGTTCGTGGAAGTGACCCAGTTCTCGACGCGGGTGACGGTGGACGCCGACTGGGACGGCATCGCCCTTTCGCCGAACAACTGGCTGCGGCGGTTCCGCGACGAGATCGCCCCGCAGGTGCTGGTGGGCGTGTACCGGGCGACGGCGTTGGCCCCGCCGCAGGTGTTCTACTGCCACCGCAAACACTTCGGCACCGCCGCCCGCGTCGCCATCGCCGACTCGGTGCTGCTGCCCGACCGCGGGTTCCCCATGCTGATCGACCTGGTGGACCGGGCGTGCAAGAGCGTGTACGGCGGGGGCAGCTTGAAGGAGATGGCCGACGCCGCGTACGCCAAAGCCGGCGCCGGCGTGCGGTACGGCAGCGAACGCCAGAACCGCCCGGAGAAATGAAGACGGAAATCGGAAACTCCGATCACGCTCATGAAGGCAGACTTGATGAGAGCGATGGGGGTGTTGGAATCTGTAATTAAAGAGGGGGGACGATTTCTGAGTTTGCGCCTTGACTCGATCAGTGAGGGGGTTAGTCTATCTGTGGAACAACAACGGCCCGCGAGGTGCGCTAACACCTCACGAGCCGTTGTGTTCCGACATCGCTTGCGACGCCGGTGAGTGCTTGCACACCCAGTCAGTGACACGATTAGGGTAGCAGGTGACATCGCGCGTTTCAAGCCTCCATTCCATAGGAGGTCCGCAATGCGCGGCACCACCGGGCACTCGTGTCCCAAGTCTGGCATCTGGCGTTCCGAGAACTGCCACCCCGTCGAAATCGCACTGTCCGTCGGCGAGCGATTCCCGCCCTGTCGCACCTGTTCGACCGCTGTGACGTGGGTCCTCATTCGGGCCACTCACAACTAGGTCGGCCCATCCACGGCGCTACGAGCCGTGGCCGCATTGAAGTATGAGCGGGATCGGGGTCTTCGATTCTGGTCGAAGATATTTCCACGGCGCTCTGCTGTGGCCGACTTCCTTGCCCCTTCGCCGTCCGTCAGCGCACCCTGTGGGCACACCACCCACAGGGCCATTTTCGCTATCAGTTTCGAGTCCGCTTCCCAGATTCGCCTTCACAGGCAGGAGCCGGTTCATGGACAGCATCATCACCCAAGTCTACACCCAGATCGTCCGCGAGCATCGGGTCAGTGCCGACGACATCGCCTT
The DNA here is from genome assembly GCA_031414395.1 of Fimbriiglobus sp. Classification (GTDB taxonomy): domain Bacteria; phylum Planctomycetota; class Planctomycetia; order Gemmatales; family Gemmataceae; genus JALHQU01. The sequence goes on along the minus strand of JANNVG010000079.1, from coordinate 212 downwards.
CATCCCGTGGTTGCGGGAAGAATTCGTGTCGCAGTCGCAGCGGTTGCTCGGAATGGAAGTGGAAGAGGAAACGCTGCTCCGCAGGTTGCACGGCCTGCGGAAGCAGTCGAAACTTCCGCGGACGAGTGACATCCTGGCGGCGTGATTCGTCCCCCCCACCCGCCGGGTGTTCGCTTCGCTCACCCCGGCGACCTCCCCCACAAGGGGGGAGG
>JANNVG010000078.1:0-2675 GCA_031414395.1 Fimbriiglobus sp. | reverse complement strand
TGCACCGAGGTGCCGATGCCCGGCGAACCGAAGCTCAACTTGTCCGGGTTGGCCTTCAGCTCGTCGGCGCACCCGGAGCAGCACACCTTGTACTCCTTACCGCCGACGTTCACGCTAATAGTCGCCGCCCCGCCCGTTACGATGCACTCCGACTTCTTGCCGCCGCCGGCGAGGCTCTCCCCGTCCTTGTTCCCGCTCGCCTTGTACGTCGTGCCGGCCAGGCCCTTGCCGCCCGTCTGCACCTCGTACGACACGTTCAGCCGCACGCCCTCGGCGGCCGTGCTGATCTTCACCGTGTGCACGTCGCTCGTCTTGGCGTCGGTGCGGGTGAGGGTGAACACCCCCTTCTTGTCCACCGTGCCGGCGTACTCCAGTTCGGCCCCCTTCGCGTCCTTCACCGTCACCTTATACCCCTTCGCCTTGGCGTCGTGCGCCACCACCACCTCGCCGAACGTCTTCGAGTCCGTCACCTTGGCCGCCAGGGTGGGCGTGCCGTCCTTGCCGAACTTCCAGCTCCAATCCCACTTCTCTTTGCCCAGCGGCTTCTTCGCCCCGTCTTCGGCGTTGATCGTCCACGGGCCGACGAAGTCGCTGATCTTGGCCAACTCCTCCTTCGCCGCGGCGACGTCCTTGTCGCTCGCCTTCTTGTCGTCGGCCGCGAACAGCAGGGGCAGCAGGCACGCCCCGAGGAGGGCGGCGAGCAGGATCCGAACCTTCATGAGTCTCTCCGGAGAGTGGGACACATCCGCATCTTACGACGGCGCGGCCGGCGATGGGGTTCCAAATACAATCCCCGCATGAGTGCCCCCACCCGCGACGGCGTCTCGGTCGTCCTGCCCCTCCGCACGCCCACCGACCCGACACCACTGCTGTCCGCGTGGACGAGTTACCTGCCGACGTGTGGGCGGGCGTGGGAACTGATCGCCGTGGCCGACGGCGTGAGCGGACACGACCGCGACGGCGTGAAGGTGCTGCGGCACGAGCAGCCGAGGGGCTACGGGGCGTGCGTGCGGACCGCGCTGCCGAGTGTGCATTACCCGCTCGTGCTGCTGACGGCCGACGACTACCCGTACACGCCCGCCGACCTGGGGCAACTGCTCGACCGCATCGACACGCCGGGCGAGATGCCCGACCCGGCGACAGGCGAGTGGAAGCCGCGCACGCCCGACCTCGTGGCCGGTGCCCGCACGGGTGTACCGGAACCGGCGCTGTTGAAGGCGTCGGGGGCGGTCTTCCGCGGGTTCTGCAAGCTGGTGTTCGACCTCCCGCTCGAACCGGGGCCGGGGTGGTATGGCGCGGGCGAGACGGCGAGGGCGTGGCGGGCGTGGCTCACCTACGGCGTGCCGCTACACGACCCGCACTGCGGGTTCAAGCTGGTGCGGAAGGCGCTGCTGGAGCGGTTCCCGATCCAGTGCGACGGCGACATGGTTCACGTCGAGTTGATGGCGAAGGCGACGTTCCTGACGTGCATGATGGACGAACTGCCGCTGTCCCCGAAGCCGGATCGCGTGCCGAAGAGCGTGTGGACGAAGGCCGACAAGAAGGTGCTGTGGGGCAAGCCGAAGTTCGCTTTCCCCGCTCCGGCGCTTCAGGTTCAACAGGAGGAACGCGGATGACGCGGACAAAGGCAGGGAGGGCGCGGATAAGACAGAAGATGTTCTGATCCGCGCCCTCCGCGTGTCACCTGCGTCCTCCGCGTTCCTCCTGTTGAACGGCCTGTTCCTCTTCACCCGATCAGCTTCCGCAGCTCCTTCACGTGCTTCGGCACGGCCACGGTCGCGTCCTCGGCGGCCTCGTACTCGAGCACCACGCACCCGTCGAACTTGGCGTCCTTCAAGATTTTCACCACCTTGCCCAGGTCGGCGTCTTCCTTCTTCTTGCCGGCGGGGTTCACTTCCGTCTTCACCTGACACACCACGCCATACGGCGCGATCTTGGCCACGTCCGCGTACGGGTCGTCGGTCTTGAAGTTGCCCGTGTCGATGTTCACGCCGAGCCACGCGCTCTTGATCGGCTTCACCAGCGCCAGCAGTTGCTCCGGGGTGGCGGTGATCCCGCCGTGGTTCTCCAGCGCCAGAATCACGCCGGCCTTCTCGGCCACCGGCAGGCACGCTTCGATGCTCGCCACCACCCGCTTCTGCGCGTCTTCCAGCGTCTCGCCCTTCTCCAGGTCGCCGGCGAAGATGCGGACGGTCTTCGCTCCCACGTCGCCGGCCAGCTTGATCCAGGCTTGCGCCTTCTTCACCTCGTCGGCCCGCTTGGCGTCGTCCTTCAGGGTGAACTTGTTGCCGATCGGCACGCCGGACACGGTCCGCTTCTTCTTGGCGGCGTGGGCGGCCAGCTTCTTGGCGTACTCGGCCGTCTGTTCGGCCCAGTAGTACGAGGTGAGTTCGACGGCGTCGAGCGGCAGGTCGGCGGCCAGGTCGATGAACTCGAACAGGGTCATCGTCGGCTTCTTCAGGTCGAGCTTCGCGCGGAAGCTGTACGCGGCCAGGCCGAGTTGGAGGGCCGGCTTGTCGGGCCGCTTGATCGGGTCGATGGCGACCGCGACCGGGGCGACGACGGCGGTGGCGAGGAACGAGCGGCGGGAGAGCATGGGAATCTCCGGGCGAACGGCGCGACGTGAGTCCGCCGGTGGTGTTGATGGAACCGCGACCGACAGGGAGCCGGGTGTC
>JANNVG010000077.1:0-3162 GCA_031414395.1 Fimbriiglobus sp. | reverse complement strand
CCCCCCCCCTGGCGGCCGCGGCTCGTGTCGGTGTTTTGCCCCGCGCTCGCGCGTCGGGCTAACGAGTCGGGTTCACCATGTTCGGCAAGCAGAGCAAGAAGCCGGCCAACCGGCTCGCCCAGGTGTGGCGGGGCGGGGTGCCCGACCACGCCATCGACCTGTGCTGGTCGCCGTACGGCAAGCAACTGGCCGTCGCCGCCATCACCGGGCCGGTCGTCGTGTTCGACGCCGCCACTGGCAAGGTGTTGCACACCCTGAGCGGGCACGGGTTCGGCACCACCGCAGTGGCTTACAATCCGGCCGACGACGACACGCTCGCCACCGTCGGGCAGGACGGCAAGGCCCGCATCTGGAGCACCCTGATGGGTGACGTGCGGTTCACGCTCGACGGCGGGTCGGCGTGGGTGGAGCGGCTGGCGTGGAGTCCGGACGGGAAGGTGCTGGCCACCGCCGCCGGGAAGAAGGTGCGGCTGTGGGACGCGAAGACCGGCGCGCAACTTCGCGAGTACGCCGACCACGGCGGCACGGTGGCGGACCTGGCGTGGCGGCCGAACGCGAACCAGATCGCCGTCGCGGCGTATGGTGCCGTGAGCGTGTACGACCCGACGCAGGCGGACGCGGTGCAAGAGTTCGAGTGGAAGGGGTCGGCGCTGAAACTCGCGTGGAGTCCGAACGGGGCGATGCTGGCGCACGGCAACCAGGATTCGAGCGTTCACTTCTGGTACGCCGAGAGCGGCAAAGAGCTGCACATGAGCGGCTACCCGTCGAAGGTGCGGGAGATCTCGTGGGACTTCACCAGCCGCTTCCTGGCCACCGGCGGGGGCGACGCGGTGTGCGTGTGGGACTGTGCGGGCAAGGGGCCGGAGGGCACGTCGCCGAACATGCTGGCCGGTCACAGCACCGTCACGGCGGTGGGCTGGCAGCGGCGGGGGTTCTTGCTGGCGAGCGGCGACGACGGCGGGCGGCTGATCCTGTGGCAGCCGGCCAACCGCACCCCGCTCATCGGCGGGGCGACGTTCCAGGGCACCGAGATCAGCGGCGTGGCGTGGAGTCCGGATGACGCGCTGTTAGCCGTGGGGAGTGGCGCCGGCGCGGTGGGGGTGTTCCGAGTCGTGTAGATCGAGAAGACAGATTTTTACCGCAGAGGGCGCAGAGAGCGCGGAGAAAGAAGCAGGGAGGAAAGCAGTTCTGTTTCGTTCAATATCTCTTGTGTCTTCTCTCTGCGCCCTCTGCGCTCTCTGCGGTGAATATCTTCTGTCGTGTTGTGTTCACGGCGTCCAATCCGTTTCGCCGTTCACCGCCGCGCAGAACTCGGCCAGCAGCTTCGCCGCGTGCGTCAAGTCGTCCAGGTGAACCACCTCGACGGGGCTGTGCATGTAGCGGTTGGGGATGCCGATCAGCCCCGTGGCCACCCCCTGCCGGCTGATCTGCATGGCGTTCGCGTCGGTGCCGGTCGCGCGGGGGGCACCCCGCACCTGGATCGGGATCTGGTGCGCCGCGGCGGTCGCTTCGAGCAACTGCACCACCTTCGGGTTCATGTTCGGCCCGCGGTACACCACCGGCCCGCCGCCGCACTTGATGTCGCCCAGGCTCTTCTTGTCCCCGCCGGGCGTGTCGGTCGCGTGGCACACGTCCACGGCGATGCCGACGTGCGGGTTCACGCTGTACGTGGCCGTCGTCGCCCCGCGCAGGCCGATCTCCTCCGCCACCGTGCTCACGCTCGTCACCGCCGCTTTCAACTCCCGCCCCTTCAAATGGCGGAGTGCCTCCATCACCGCGAACACGCCGACTTTGTCGTCCATCGCCGGCGACGCGGCCAGCCCGTTCCGCAGCGGGCGGTAGCCCAACTCCAGCGTCACCGGGTCGCCGGCCCGCACGAGCTGCTCGGCCTCCTCTTTGTTCTTCGCCCCGATGTCCACCCACACGTCGGTGAAGTCGGGCGTCTTGTTCCGCTCCTCCGGCTTCAGCAGGTGCATGGCCTTGCGGGACACCACCCCGCGCATCGGGCCGTCTTTGCCCCACACGCTCAGGTGCTGGCCGAGCAGGATTTGCACGTCCCACCCGCCGATGGGCTGGACGTACAGGAACCCCTCGGCGTCGACGTACTGGACCATCAGGCCGATCTGGTCGCAGTGGCCGGCGAGCATCACCCGCGGGGCGGACTCGGGGGAACCGGCCGGGTGGCGGGTGGCGTACACGTTGCCGTGCGTGTCGGTGCGGGTGGCGTCGGCGAAGTCGGCCGCGTAGGCCCGCACGACGGCCTGGATGGGCTGCTCGTACCCGCTCGGGCTGGGCGTTTCGAGGAGCGTTTGGAAGAAGCGGTGTGCGGTGTCGTCCATGCCGGGTAGTGTGGGTGGGGAGTGCGGGAACGACAAGGGATCGGGTATGATGGGAGCACCGGAGGACACCACCCCCATGACCGACACCATCACCATCACGGTGGACGCGGACACGGCACAGAAGTACCGCGAAGCGACGACCCAAGAGCGGGAGGCTTACGACCTGATGTTGTCATTGCGACTCCGCATGTTGACCAACCCGCCGACCCGAACGCTGGAGGAGGTGATGGCGGACATGGGCCGATACGCGGCCGAACAGGGGATGACCGAGGAAGTGTTGAACGACATCCTCCGGGAGGACAAGGATGAACGTCGTCGTTGACACCAGCGTCATCCTGAGCGCCGCCATCCTGCCGGGGTCGGTGCCCGAACGGGCGATCCTGTTCGCACTCGCCCGCGGCACGTTGTTGCACTCCGCGGCCACCATCGCGGAGGCCGACCGCATCGTCCGCAAGCCGAGGTTCAACCGCTACCGCACCGAGCAGGACCGTCTCGACTTTCTGGCGTTGTTGCAGAATCGTGGGCGGGAAGTGGACATCCTCGTTCCCGTCGTCGCCTGCCGCGACCCGAACGACGACATGTTCCTCGCCGTGGCGGTGAACGGGCGAGCCGACTACCTGGTGAGCGGCGACGCCGACCTGCTCGCCCTGCACCCGTTCCGCGGCATTCCCATCTTGTCTCCGGCGGACTTCCTCACCGCCGTCGGTGCCGCCCCATGACCGACGTGTTCTCGTAGCCTTGTAGGGCGGGCGAGACGGGCACAGCCCGGCGACCCCCGCCGTTGAAATCGTGGCGGGGGTCGTCGACGAAGCGTCGGCTCGCC
>JANNVG010000076.1:0-1684 GCA_031414395.1 Fimbriiglobus sp. | reverse complement strand
CCCCTCCCCGGCGGGGAGGGGTGGGGTGGTTGCGGCCCCACTGGACGGATCCGACACCACCCCGCGAGCGACACCATGCCGGCCGCCCCGAACAAGCAGACGCAGCTCGCCCACCTCCAGGCCGCGTTCAAGAAGAAGACGTCCGCCCCCGCCGACACGCCCGAGCGCCCGGTGCTCGACGAGGTGGTGTACGCCATCCTCCGCGACGCCGCCACCCCCGAACAGGCCGACGCCGCCTTCGCCCGCCTGAAGGACAAGGACGTGTTCTTCGACTGGAACGAGATCCGCGTGAGCAGCGTGCAGGAGGTGGCCGACGCCGTCCACGGGCTGCCGGGTGCGGGCGACAAGGGCGAGCGGGTGATCAAGTTCCTGCAAGAGGTGTTCGAGGAGCTGTACGGGTTCGACCTGGGCGACATCGCCAAGAAGGGCGTGAAGCAGGCGGCCAAGCAGCTCGGGCGGTACAAGAGCGGGGTGAACGAGTTCGTGGTGGCGTGGGTGACGCAGCGGGCGCTCGGCGGGCACGCCGTGCCGCTCGACCACCCGACCGTGCGGGTGCTCCAGCGGGTGGGCGTGCTCGACCCCGAGAGCGACGACATGGAGGCCGCCCGCGGCACCCTCGAGCACTTCATCCCGAAGGCGACCGGCCCCGACTTCACCGACCGCATGGCCGTGTTCGCCGCCGCCGTGTGTACCGAAGACCACCCGAAGTGCGAGACGTGCCCGATGCTCTCCCACTGCCCGACCGGCCAGGCGCTCGTGGCGTCGAAGGCGGTCAAGAAGGAAGTCAAGCCGAAGAAGAAGTGACCGCCTTCCGGGAGCGCGGGCGTCCCGCCAGCTTCAGAGTTGTTGTAAGGCGGGTCGAGCGGCCGGGGTAATCGGTGGCGAATCGGTGCAACGGGCGGGCAGGCGAATCAGAGACCCGGCCGCGATGCCCCGCCGCGTTCCAGCACGGCGGGGCGTCGCGGCCGGCGGTCGGTCAGGCGGAGGTCGTAGGGTTGTCGTCGATGCCGTTGCGTTCGCCGGCCGCTCGACCCGCCCTACAAGACGGCTACACACTCGCCTTCAACCCCGACGCGATGGTCGCGTACTGTGGCACGAAACCCAGCCGCTGTTTCGCCTTCGCATTGCTCACCCGACGGTTCGCTTCCACGCCACCTGTCCCGTCGAACGTCGGCACCGGGGCACCGATCAACTCGGCGGTGCGGGTAAACAGTTCGCGGCGGGTGGGCGGTGCGTCGTCGGAAATCAAATACGTCTCCCCCGGTGTGGCGTTCGCTTCCGCCGCCAGCACCGCCCGCACGCCGTCATCGACGTGAATCAGGTTCACGAACCGCTCGCCGTCGCCCGGCACCGGCTCGCCCTTCAACAGCGACGCCTTGCGAAGCACCCGCCCCGGCCCGTAGATGCCGGCGAACCGAAGCACGATCGCATCCGGGCGGTGTTGCCGAAGCGTCCGCTCCGCCTCCAGCACCACGTTGCCCGCCTCCTCCAACGGTTCAGTGGGGGAGGATTCGTCGATCCAACTGCCGTCGGTCTGGCCGTAGACGGACGTGGACGAGATGTACAGGAAGGTGGTGGAACCTACCCCCCCCGGCCCCCCCTTCCTTCCAGGAAGGGGGGGAGTGGGAGAAAAACCTACCCCCCCCGCCCCCAGCCCTAACAGGGAAGGGGGAGAGGAATCACC
>JANNVG010000075.1:0-2852 GCA_031414395.1 Fimbriiglobus sp. | reverse complement strand
CACCGATGCTGTGAGCGAACCGGGTGTGTGTCGCGCCTGGGTAAGTGACGTGACCGAACTGAAGTTGCTTGAGATGACGGAGTCGCTGAAACGAAACCGTGTCGATGACACGACACTCCAGCGGTTTGAGCCGGATGTCGCCGTGAATGGAATCGACGATGAGTTTATCACGCGCCGCGGGGGAGGAGTCCATACGTCCTCAGATCAGTGATCGACTTTTCGACCTCAGCGACCGAGAAATCCTTGCCGGATTTGCGAAGCACAGACTCGACGGTGGCGGGATCAGAGGCCTTCGCCTGTCGGGTGTTCACCACGAAGTGAACGGAGGCGAGCAATTCCAACCGCCGCCACGGGCGGTCAGTCCCGTCAGTGGCCATCAGCGGCAGGAGGTTAGCAAGGCCAATTTCCGAGCCAGGATCGAGTTTCCAATCCACCAGTTCATTCTCGACTTGCCCTAGCTCAGCTTTCAGTGCGAAAGCGTCACGAGTCAAGCCAGGGGAGTAAGGGCCACGGAGATACCACTGGAAGGTGTAACCGAGATCGACCCCAGAAGCTTGAGCCAAATAAATCGCCTTCTGAAGCATCAGACGCCGGTCGAAATCGGACAGATCGAGGGGGTGTTGAAGGGCGTCGAGGGCGAGTTTTAGGCCGATCTGTTGCCGGTCCATAGGATCGCCTGGGGAGTGGTGATAGTGTACTTAAGTTCCCACCAATCAGCCTAATCTTTTCGACACGGCTGGTCAAGATGGCTCAGTCCGAATTGCAAGACTTGACAGGTCACGCCCGCACTCGGCGGAAAAATCAGAATATTGGCCTCGTGAGTCGTCCATGTCAGGACAACGCTGGGTGGCGGAATGGGGCGAATGGGTTGTGTGACCTCACACGGCGTCGAAGTTCGGCGTCTCCGGCGGGTCGGCCAACTGCTTCACCTTGATGGCGCTCACGATCAGGTCGGCGCACGCCGCCTCGCCCAGCCGCCCGCTGTTCAGGATCAGGTCGTACTGCGTCGGGTCGCTCGCCGATTTGCCCGTCAGGGCCGCGTGCAGCGCCGCCCGCACCCGGTCGCGGCCGGCCAACTCCGCCGCCGCCTCCTCGTCGCTCATCCGCAGCCACTGCGCCAGGTACGCCACCCGCTCGGCGTGCGGGGCGATCACCCGCACGTTCAGCGTGCTCCCGCTGGGCAGCAAGAAGCCGGCCCCGCGGCCGACGATCACCACCTCCCCCCGCGCCGCCAGCGCGAACACCAGCTTCACCAACTCGCCCGCACCCGCCCCGCCGGTCAGCCCCACAGTGGCCGACTGGCGGTTCGCCCACGTGGCGGCCGACGGCGGGATGTCGGCCAGCAGCTCCCGCCGGGCGTCGTCGTCGCGGGCCAGCAGGGCCAGAGAGTCCTGGTCGTACACCTGCCAGCCGAGCAGCCGGCCGACCCGCCGGGCGATGCTGTTGCCCCGCGCCCCCGCCTCGCGGCTGATGGCCACGGTCAGCCCGCGGGGGTGTTCGCCGGCCGGCGTGTCGGGTGCGCCGCGGTAGCCGTGAAGCGGCGGGGTGGCAGTTTCGGACAGGGCGACCATCGGGAGGGGCCTCCGGGAATCAAGTTCCAGGTTCCAAGTTCCAGGTTCCAAGTGAAGAGCAGTCGGTCTTCAACTTGGAACCTGGAACTTTCTCACGTCTCGTCTTTCGGCTCCTGCCGGCCGAACAGCCACGCGCCGAGCGCGGTGACGGCCACCGACACCATTATTAGGACGACCCAGGCGGTCGTCGGGTCGGCCGGCTCGTAAGTGTCCAACCCGGACGGGCGGACGGACGGGGCGGCGGCCGTCAGCCAATGGTAGAACAGGGACTTCAAGTAGTAGTTCAGGCTGAACTGTTTCAGCCCGCCGGGCAGGTTGGCCAGGAGCGTCTCGAAGAAGAACACGTACACCAGGGCGACGATCGTCGGCCGGCGGAACAACGCCCCGACCATGTGGAACACGCACCCGAAGGCCACCCCGCCGGCCACCGCCAGCGGCCAGAACACGGCGATGGCCTTCAGCCCTTGCTCGCCGCCCACCAGCCCGAGGACGGCGAACGCGAACACGCTCGCCCCCACGCACCAGGGCAACATGCCGAGCAGCTTGGCCAGGTACACCGCCCACCGCGGGAGCGGGCGGGTGATCAGCCACAGGAGCGTTCGGCCCTCCCGCTCGGTGCCGATGGCCCCGGCCGCGTAGGCCAGGGTGAACAGCGGCAGCAGGAAGGCGACATACAGGGTGAACACCACCCAGCGGGAAAAGTTGGTGAAGGCGAAGTCTTCGCGGACCCGCTCGTCGGCGACCACCGCGCGGAAGGCGGCGAACACCGCCCACCGCACGCCCAGGTCGTCCGGGGTGCCGGGTACGGCCTCGTGCATGGGCACCCGGTCGGCGGCGTACTGCGCGGGGGTCATCGGCCGGGTGGTGCTGGTGACCTCGTCGGCCGCCGGCAGCGTCACCCCGACGACCGCGTTCAGCCCCGGCCGGCTGGTGCCGGTCAGCCACGGCTTCACCTGACTGATCGGTCGGGGCCGGGTGTCCATCCGCCACACGTCGCCGCGGGACACCAGCCCGACCACCAGGGCCGTCACCCCCAGCAGGGCGAACCCCACCCACCCCACCTGCCGCACCTTCCACTGGCGGCGGACGGAGAACCACACCAGGGCGACAAAGGCGCGGACGGCAGAAGGCATGGGGTGGTGTCGGTCGGGTGAACCCCGGCAGTGATGCCGGGGGTGGAACCGGGGACGGAGTGACCGGGTGTTTGACAAAAACCCCGCACCCCGGTACCCGGTACAGGCGTGCGGGGGACATATTATTGAACAAATACCGCGGCGGGGG
>JANNVG010000074.1:0-2595 GCA_031414395.1 Fimbriiglobus sp. | reverse complement strand
CGGCGCGCAGACGATCGCCGCCCGCATGGACCACCAGTCGATTGACGCCGAACACCTGTTGCTCTCACTCCTCGATCAGGAGAAGGGGCTGACCGCCGCCGTGTTGAACAAGGCCGGCGTGAGTGTCGACGCGCTCACCATCCGCGTGCAGCGGGAATTGGAGAAGTTCCCGAAGGTGGCGAACGTGACGAATCAGGGTGTCACCGCCCGGTTCACCAAAGTGATGGCCGCCGCCGAGGACGAGGCGAAGAAGCTGAAGGACGAGTACGTCTCCGTTGAACACCTGTTGCTCGCGCTGACCGACGACAAGGGGGCCGCCGGCACCATCTTGAAGGAGTTCGGCGTCGGCCGTGACCGCCTGTTGCGGGCGTTGCAAGAGGTCCGCGGCAGTCAGCGTGTCACGTCGCAGAACCCGGAGGAGACGTACCAGGCGCTCGAGAAGTACGGCCGCGACCTGACCGACTTCGCCCGCCGCGGCAAGCTCGACCCGGTCATCGGCCGCGACGAAGAGATCCGCCGGGTGATTCAAATTCTGAGCCGCCGCACCAAGAACAACCCGGTGCTGATCGGCGAACCGGGCGTGGGCAAGACGGCAGTGGTGGAAGGCCTCGCCCAGCGGATCGTGCGGGGCGACGTGCCCGAAGGCCTGAAAAACAAGAAGATCGTGTCGCTCGACATGGGCGCGATCATCGCCGGGGCGAAGTACCGCGGGGAATTCGAGGAGCGGCTGAAGGCGGTGTTGAAGGAGGTGACGAGCGCGGAAGGCGACATCATCCTGTTCATCGACGAGTTGCACACGGTCGTCGGCGCGGGCAAATCGGACGGCGCGATGGACGCCGGCAACCTGCTCAAGCCGATGCTCGCGCGGGGCGAGCTGCACTGCATCGGCGCGACCACACTCGACGAGTACCGCAAGCACATCGAGAAGGACGCGGCGTTCGAGCGGCGGTTCCAGCCGGTGCAGATCGACCAGCCGAGCGTGCCCGACACCATCAGCATTCTGCGGGGGCTGAAGGAGAAGTACGAAGTCCACCACGGCGTGCGGATCAAGGATGCAGCGCTGGTGGCCGCGGCCGTGCTGAGCAACCGCTACATCGCCGACCGCTTCCTGCCCGACAAGGCCATCGACCTGATGGACGAAGCCGCGGCGAAGCTCCGCACCGAGATCGACAGTATGCCGACGGAGTTGGACGAGCGGTCCCGCCGCGTGATGCAACTGGAGATCGAACGCCAGGCGCTGAAGAAAGAGACCGACAGCGTCAGCCGCGACCGCCTCGGCAAGCTCGAAAAGGAGTTGGCCGACCAGAAGGCGGAAGCGGACGCACTGAAAGCCCGCTGGCAGGCGGAGAAGGCCGACGTGCAGGCGGTGCGCGAAGTGCGCGAGCAGATCGAAGACGTGAAACGTCAGACCGAACTGGCCGAGCGGAACTACGACCTGAACCGCGCGGCCGAGTTGAAGTACGGCAAGCTGCCCGAGCTTCAGAAGCAACTCGCCACGCTGGAAGCGGCCCAGAGCGGCGGCACGAACCGCCTGCTGAAAGAGGAGGTGGGCGAAGAGGACATCGCCGCCGTGGTGGCCCGCTGGACCGGCGTGCCGGTGACGAAGCTGCTGAGCGGGGAGAAGGAAAAGCTGCTGCACCTGGAAGACGAGTTGCACAAGCGGGTGATCGGCCAGAATGAGGCCGTCACTGCCGTGGCCGACGCGGTCGTTCGCGCGCGGAGTGGCATGAACGACCCGAACCGGCCCATCGGCAGTTTCATCTTCCTCGGCCCCACCGGGGTGGGCAAAACCGAACTGGCCCGCGCGCTCGCCGAGTTCCTGTTCGACGACGAGAAGGCGATGGTGCGGCTGGACATGAGCGAGTACCAGGAGAAGCACACCGTGTCGCGGCTCGTCGGTGCCCCGCCAGGGTATGTGGGGTACGACGAGGGCGGGCAACTGACCGAAGCCGTCCGCCGCCGGCCGTATTGCGTCATCCTGTTCGACGAGATCGAGAAGGCGCACCCGGACGTGTTCAACGTGCTGCTGCAAGTGCTCGACGACGGCCGGCTGACCGACAGTCAGGGCCGCGTGGTGGACTTCAAGAACGCCTTGGTCGTCATGACCTCGAACGTCGGCAGTCAGGCCATCTTGCAGTACAAGGGCACGCACATCGGCGAGATATACGACCGCATGAAGGCGGCGGTGTTGAACGAACTCCGCAAGCACTTCCGCCCGGAGTTCCTCAACCGCGTGGACGAGACCATCGTGTTCCACGCGCTGAAGGAAGCCGACCTGTTGAAGATCGTGGACATCCAGCTCGACCGCGTGCGGCAGCGGCTGGCCGAGCGGAACATCACGCTGACCCTCACCGACGCGGCGAAGAAGCACGTCGTGCAGACGGGGTACGACCCGAACTACGGGGCACGGCCGCTGAAACGAGTGCTGCAAAAGGAAGTGGAAACGGGGCTGGCGAAGCGGTTGCTGAAGGGCGACATCGCCGACGGCAGCACGGTGACGGTCGATTACGACCTGAGCCACGACGCGCTGGCGTTCACGGTGTGACTGGCTGTTCGGAGACCCGACCGTGAGGTAGGGTGCGAGAAGCCTACTCG
>JANNVG010000073.1:0-1986 GCA_031414395.1 Fimbriiglobus sp. | reverse complement strand
CCCCTCCCCGGTCGCAAGCTCTCGGCGATGACACGGCTCTTGGTTGCGACGCTCGGCCACCCCCGGCTCGCCCATCGGCTTCGGCAGGAACGGCTTCTCGAACAGTCGATACCACACATACGCCGTCGCCGGCACCAGCAGCACGGCCACCGCGCCGGCCACGTAGAAGCTGCCCGCGTACCGCCACGACTCCGGCAACAGCGCTTCCCCGGCGAACACCAGCCGGAGCATCGGCATGTGAATCAGGTACAGGCTGTACGACCAGTCGCCGCACCACGACAGCACGCCCCGCCCGCGAGCCAGCGGCGTACCCGGTGTCGGCTCCGACGCCGGCGACACCAGCAGCGACACCACCCCCGCCGACGCCACCGCTAGCCACAGTTCATGACCGGCCCACAACTCCGGAATGTGGCTGCTCGCCACCCCCGCCGCCGCTGCACTCACCGCCACCGCGAGAGACACCCACCGCGGCAGGTGAACTCCTTTCGCCACCCGCTCGGCCAGCCACATGCCGAGGAACCACTCGAAAAACCGTCGCAGGAAGAACCACTCGAAGTGCGGGGCGATCGGCTTCAACACGTCCGGTGTGGGCACGAACGTGAACAGCAGCTCGACCACCAGCAGCCCCACTGCCACCCCGCCGAACCCCACCCGCCGGCACAGCTTCAACAGCAGCGGGTACGCCAAATAGAACTGCACCTCATACCAGAGCGTCCAGTACACGCCGTTCAAACTGAGGGCAGCGGGTTGAACGGCCAGCAGGAACAGAGCGTTCACCATCACGAACACGCCCACGATGGGCAGCGGCACCTGGGCGGCCCCGTCGAGGGTGGCGGTCATGGCCAGCAGCGCGACTGCGGCCAGGAACAGGCTGGCGAAAAACGCCGGGTAGAGCCGTCGCAAGCGGCGGGAGAAGAACGGCCGCGGTTGCAGGTCGTCGGTGCCTTTGGTGTGGAAGCGGCGGGCCTGCGGCAGGTGAATGCAGAACCCGGACAGCACGAAGAACAGGCCGACGCCGGTGTACCCGTAGGCGCACACCGGGTAGCTGGCCACCACCCCGGCGGGGGCGTCCGCAAGCGGCTTGTGGTCGGCCGGGCTGCCCTGCGGCGAGTAGCCGGGGGCGAACACGTTCCACAGGTGGTAGGCGAACACCCACAGGGCGGCCACCCCGCGGAGGGCGTCGACGTTGGACAGGCGGAGGGGCATGGGCCACCGGGAAACGGGCGGCCAAGCTTAGTACAACATTCCCGAGGCGGCAGTTGTGCTCTGCACGCTCCGCGAGCGGTCATTTTGAACCCGCTCGCAGCGCGAGCAGACCACACCCGCTCGCGGAGCGAGCAGAGCACGTCAATCCGACACACACCGAAGTGAGACACCGCGATGCTGATGATGTGGTACGGCCTGCTGATGGGCTTCCTGGTGTCGGCGTTCATCTTCTTCACCCTGCTGTACGCCCGCGGGGGCAACCTGCAACGGGCGTGGTGGGGGCTAAGCGTGGCCGGGCGGTGCGCCCAGGACGCCACGCTCGAAGGGAAGGTGAACGCGGTCCTCGGTGGGGCCACACCGCCGGCGCCCCCGTCGGTCACGGCCACCGTGCCGCCACCGACCAAATCACCTCCCCCGGCGAAGTCGCCGCCCGCTCCCCCACCGGCCCCGCCGAAGCCGAGCGGCGAACCGCTCCGGTTGCTGACGATCCTGCAATCCGAGGCCCGGTTGCTCGACTTCCTGATGGAAGACTTCACTGGCGCGAGCGACGCACAAGTGGGTGCGGGCGTGAAGGAGATTCACAAGAAGGCGGCGGCGGCACTGAAGAAGTACTTGGTGGTCGAGCCGGTGCTGGCCGGGGCGGACGGCGAGCGGGTGACGGTGCCGCGGGGGTTCGACCCGTCGGCCGTGCGGGTGATCGGGAACGTGACCGGCGAGCCGCCGTACACGGGTGAACTGCAACACCCCGGCTGGCGGGTGAAGGAGATCAAGCTGCCGACC
>JANNVG010000072.1:0-1624 GCA_031414395.1 Fimbriiglobus sp. | reverse complement strand
GCCCCGCCGCGTTCTGAACACGGCAGGGCGTCGCGGCCGGTCGCTCGCAGCGCACGGGTTCCCGATCCTCGGGTGAGCCTTCGCGGTCGCCGGCCGCTCGACCCGCCCTACGAAAACTCGCCCCACGCACCCGCTCCCTGGCGGTCGCGGCTCGTTGCTTCAATACTTGGGCACCGGGAACAGGTTCACCCCGTCGAACAGCCGCTGCACCATCGCCTTGCCGTCCGGCCCGATCACCGGCTTCTGGTGCTTGTCCCGCAGCTCGAACGTCAGCCCGAGCAGCTCCTGTTGCAGCTTGAGCAACTCCGGATCGTCCGGGCTGTCGAACTGGCCGACCGTCACGATGCTGCCGTGCGTGTGGTGTAGCACGAACGCCTCGAACGGGTGCGGCTTCATGCCCTTGTCGCGGAGCGCCCGCGCCAGCGCCTCCGACTCCACCTCGATCGCCTTGATGCGGTCGAGTGCCGTCGACCCCTTCTTCTTGATGTCGAACACGCTCCGGCCGTCGCCCTCCTTGCTCGCCCGCGTGGTCGGCATGGTGTACGACTTGACGGCCAGCGTCCACGGCTTCTTGACACCCAGCAGGCTGTTCTCGATGCCGTCGTTCAACTTGACCACGAACGGGTCGAGCTTGGCCTTCTCCTCCATGCTGGCTTTCGTCGCCGCCGGGTTGGGCACCACCATGCTCGACGGGTACGGGTTCAGGTAGTTGGCCGAGGTCTTGAACTCCGCCTTGCCCGTCCGCGCGTCGGTCTGCTCGGCGCCCAACATGCCGGCGTCCATCAGCCGCTCGTCCTTCGGGGCCGGCCACTTCTTCACCGTCGGCAGGTTGGCCCGCGCGTCGTCCATCGTCTTGAACCCGCCGACGAACACCACCCACTGCTCGGGCGTCTCGTGGTACGGGCGGGGCACCTTCACCGTCGGTCGGGTCTCGATGAACCGCGACCCGTTCGCCTCCGCCTCCCGCTGGATCTGCTCCTGTAGTTTGTTGAACGGGTCCACCTTCTCGTTCTCCCGCTTGCGGATGGCGTCCAGTTGCGCCTGCTCCTCCTTCCGCTCGTCGGCGTTCCGCTCGAACAGGAGCGACTGGATGCCGTGCGTCTTGCGGATGTCCGTGGCCAGGGCCGCCGCCTTCGTCCGCGAGTCCGGCCCGGCGTAGCTCTTCACCATGATCATCCACCCGCCGTGCTCGGCCTTCACCATCAACTTCGCCACCTCCTCCGGCACGGCCTTCGCGTCGATGCTCGTGGCCACCGGCCTGTTCGGCACCGTCCGCACCGGGTCGAGGGAGAAGCCGTTGGGCAGCTTCATGCCGGGCGCCGGGGCGGACGTGCCGCCGGCCGGCACGATGCCGCCGGGAAGCTGCGGGACGGGGGCTTTCGGGGTGGTTGGCGAACTCGGCGGCACCGGCAGCCGGTCGGATGCGAACTGGGCGAACCCGGTCCCGGTGATGGCGACCGCGCACGCGCCCGCCAGCAGGCTCTTCCGCATGGCCCGTCCCCCCGTGGCTGCAACTTGAGTGAATTCGGTCGCGGGTATAGCGGCGGGTGCGGCGGAACGCCAGAGGAAAAAGTGCAGGAACGGGTGGCCGACTCTCGCCGAGAGTCGGACGGGGGCCGAAGCG
>JANNVG010000071.1:0-3000 GCA_031414395.1 Fimbriiglobus sp. | reverse complement strand
CTCACGCCGCCGGTTCACCTAAGATAGCAGGATGCTCGACTTGCCGCCGTTCACCGACCCGGACAACCCGTTCCACCAGTTGCATATGGCGATGGCGCTGGAAGAGGCGGCGGCGGCCGAGGCCGAAGACGAGGTGCCCATCGGGTGCGTGATCGTCGACCTGGACCGCGGGCAGGTGATCGCCGCCGCCCACAACCAGAAGGAGCAACTGCACGACCCGACCGGGCACGCCGAGATCATCGCCATCACGCAGGCGGCGGCGGCGCGGACCAGTTGGCGGCTGGACCGCTGCATCCTGTACGTCACGCTCGAGCCGTGCCCGATGTGCGCCGGGGCGATCGTGCAGGCCCGCATCCCGGTGGTGGTGTACGGCTGCACCGACCCGAAGGCCGGCGCCTGCCACACGCTGTACCAGATCACCAACGACCCGCGGTTGAACCACCGCTGTCAGGTGGTCGGCGGGGTGATGGCCGAACGGTGCGCCGGCGTGCTGAGCGCGTTCTTCGCCAAGAAGCGGGCACTGGGCAAGAAGTGACGTGCTCTGCTCGCTCCGCGAGCGGGTCGGGAGGACCGCTCGCGGAGCGAGCAGAACACTTCAGTCCAGCGTGTAAATCGTGTCCGGGTCGCGCTCGTGGCGGATCTCGTCCACATACTCGGGCGTGCCCTTCGGCCCCCGCCAGCCGGTCCGCCCCTCGCCGGCGTACAAGGCGTTCGCCGCGTTGAACACGATGCCGTTCGCGCCGCTCACGTTCTGGTAGGCGTGGACCACACCCGGCGGCACGATGAGCGCGCACGCCGCCCCGTCGCCCACGTCCTTCACCTCCTTGTGGCCGAACGTGGGCGAGCCGGGCCGCGCGTCCCACAGGTACACGCGGAACACGCCCGGCCCGATGAAGCAGAAATAATCCGCCTGTTCGACGTGCTCGTGCGGCCCGCGGCTGACGCCGGGGGTGGTCATCGACACGTAAGCCATCACCGGCCGGTACTCGGCCGGCACGTCGTCGTCGCGGAACAGTTCGGCCAGCCACCCGCGGGCGTCGGCGAAGAACGAGATCGGCTTCCACACGACGCCATCAATCGGGCCGGGCGTGAAGGGCATGTTTGTAACCTCGGGGGGAGAGCGGTAGGCACGCCGCCCGCGTCTCGTTACACTGTGCGTGTTGGTCCTCGCCCGGCAAGCCCAGTTCGCACCGAGGTGCCGTCATGTTGCGACTCTTCGCCGCCCTCCTGTTCACCGCCGCCGTGGCCGTCGCCGACGAGCCGCCGAAGAAGCCGGTGGACCCGCCCAAGCCGGCCGAGCCGGTGAAGGCCGCCCCGACCGCCGCCGTCACCCTCAAGACTCTGGCCGTCAAGGACGGCATGGTGGTGAGCACCCAGCCGGTGACGGTGACGGAGTTCGTGGTCGTGCAAGAGGTGCGGGTGGTGAACGGGCAGAACGTGACCGTCGCCCGACAAGTGCCCGTCACCAAGACGATGATGCAGGAGACGAAGAGCAAGCTGAAGGACATGAAGGCGACCGGCACCGACGGCAAGGACATCGCCGGCGACGACCTGGAGAAGAAACTGAAGGACGGCGGCACGGTGGTCATGCACACGGGCAAGCTGGGCGACGAGTTCCGCAAGCTGTTCAAGGACGGCACCGTGTTCGTCGAGCAGGTTCCGCCGGAGTTGAAGCCCGCCCCGCCGGGCACCGGCGGTCCGGCCCTCCCCCCGGCCAAGCCCAAGTAACACCCAAGCCGAGGACCGACCCCATGCGTGCCCTGCTCTGTTCCGCCGCCCTCGCCCTGTGCGCCGCCCCGGTGTTCGCCGCCGACCCGCCGAAGGGTGGCGGCACCGTGCAGATGCTCATTGCAAAGGTGGAGGGCGACAAGCTGGTCACGTCCACCAGCACGCAAATTCAGCGGGCGGTGACGGTGACGGACAAGGACGGGGCGAAGGCGATCACCGTGACGGAGACGAACACGACCAGCACCGCCCGCGACCTGAAGAACCTGCGGGTGACCGACCTCGAGGACAAAGAGGTGTCGGCGGCCGACTTCAAGGACCGCATGAAGGACGGCGGGCTGGTGGTGTTCCTGAACGCCCCGCTCGACCCCACCTGGAAGGCGAAGATGAAGAAGGGCGTGCTGTTCGTCGAGTACGCCGCCCCGAAAGAGGAGCCGAAGAAGGACGAGAAGTAGCCGGAGTAGGGCGGCCTTCTGGGGTTCTGCCCGGTCGCAAGCTCCCGGCGATGACAAAGTGGCTCGTCATCGCCGGGAGCTTGCGACCGGGCGAAGCCCTCAAAGAAATCGGCTTCAACACCGCCCGCCAACCTCACAACCCGCCCAACCCACCCGGAGTTCGCCATGACCCGCCGCCTGTTCGCCGCTTTCGCCGCCGTGCTGTCGGTCGGCGTGGCCGTCGCCGCCCCAGTACCTAAGGTGCCGCCCCCGCCGTCGCCGAAGGCGTCAGCCACCGTCACCCTGGCCACCGCCAAAGTGAACGGGCAGTTCCTCCAGATCACCGGCAGCGTGACCATCATGGAGACGGTCATGCAGCAAGAGGTGACCATTCGGAACGGCCAACAGGTGATCGTCGCCGTGCCGGTGACGCTGTCGCGGCATGTGCTGCAGACGTACCAGATGGTGCTGAAGGGGACGAAGGCGACGACCGCCGACGGGAAGGAGATTTCGGAGGAGGACCTGGCGAAGAAGCTGGGCGACGGCGGGGCGGTGGTGCAGGTGAACGGCGCGCTCGACCCGGAGTGGAAGAAGGTGTTCGCCGACGACATCATCTTCCTGGAGTCGAACAACGTCGGCGTCAAGCCGGGGTTCGGCATCGCGCCGGGCGGAGGCGCGGTCATCCGCCCGCTGCCGATTCGCCCGATCATCCGCCCCGCGCTGCCGCCAATCGAGGAACTGCCCGTCGAGAAGCCGGTGGAGAAGAAGGACGAGCAGAAAGAGCCGAAGAAGGAAGAGAAGGAGTGAACGCGGTGAGTGCGCGTGCGGCCCGCGGGGTCGG
>JANNVG010000070.1:0-3066 GCA_031414395.1 Fimbriiglobus sp. | reverse complement strand
GGCCGACTCTCCCCGAGAGTCGGACGGGGGCCGATGCACCAGAGTCCGGCGTGGAGCGGGTGTCGGCCTCCACCAACTGCACGCGCGTCACTCCGGCCGAACCCCCACTCCGACTCTCGGCGAGAGTCGGCCACCCGTTCGACCTACCAGGACGACCTCATGAAATCCCCCCGCGTGGTGGTGTGGGCGTTCGACGACTGGCTGGCGGCGCAGCTCCGCGAAGTGGTGGCCGACCGCAAGTGGCTGTTGCAGTCAGTCAAGTCGGCCGACGGGTGGGCGAATGCGGCGGGCGGCGGGCCGTGCGTGGCGGTGGTGCAGGCCGACCCGACGGGCGACAGTGACAAGGCGTTGTCAGCGGTGGGCGAACTGTACCGCGCCCGCCCGGACGCCGACGTGGTGGTGGTGTGCGACGTGAAGCTGAACGCCGAGGACCGCCCGCCGTGGACGGCCGCCGCCCTCGACCTGGGCGCCCGCCTGGTGCTCTACCCGCCGCTCACGCGGACGGTGCTGGAAGACGCCGTCATTGGTCTCATGGAACGGCGGGTCGGCCCGCCGCCGCCCACCGACGAGAGGGAGAAGGGGATCGACATCGACCTCGCCGCCGGCGAGTACGAGGCGGAGTGACGGGGCTACTTCTTGTCCGGGGCGGATGTCACTCGGGTCGGGTTGCCGACCAGCCGCGGATCGGCCCGTCTCCAAGCGGGCGTGGGAGACGGCCACCAGCAGCACAGGGATCGTGAGACGTGCCGTCGAGATCTCCTCAATCACCCTTCCGGTCAGTCCTGATCCCACATCGCACACGGCTTCATCACACGCCCCGTCCGCTTGTTCTCCTTGGTGGAGGAGAAGTCTTTGGGCCGCTCGGAATAGTCCTCTCCCTTCTTGAACTCCTTCTCCACCACCCACCCGTCGCCGTAGGCGATCACTCTTCTCCTGCTTCTGATCCGCGTGCCGTTTTTTGATCCCGACCACTTCAATCTGGCACTTCGACCCGCACTTCGGTGTCCGTCACCGTGACCGGGTAGCAGGCGGTTTTCACCCGCGGGTTGTCGGCCCACGCGCCGTCGGCGAGGCGGAACCGCCAGGCGTGCCACGGGCAGGTCACGACGCCGCCTTCGACGTGCCCGCCGGCGAGCGACGCCCCGGCGTGCGGGCAGCAGTCGTCGATGGCGAAGAACCCGCCCTCGTGGTGGAACACGGCGATCGTGCGTTTCCCGACCGAAACGACCACCGAATCGCCGGGCGGGATGTCGGACGGCTTCCCAACCAGAACGCTCGCAGGCATGTTTTCCCTCATAGTCGCACGGGCGGAGTACCCGCCGGCGGTGTGTCGGATACAGTGCCCCACACCGGCCCACAGAGCGCCCGCCATGCTCGAAGTCGAAATGAAGTTCCGACTCCCCGATTGGACGCCCGTGGTCGCCAAACTCACCGAGTGGGGCGCGACCGCCGACCCGGTGCGGAAGGACACCGACAGCTATTTTAACGCCCCGGACCGCGACTTCGCCCAAACGGACGAAGCCGTGCGAGTGCGGCGGATCGGCGTGTCGAACATCCTCACTTATAAGGGGCCGAAGCTCGACACCACCACGAAGACCCGCACCGAGATCGAACTGAAGATCTCCGACGGCCCGAACCCGGCCGCCGACGCGGTGAGGTTTCTGAGCGCGCTCGGCTACCGGCCGGTGGCGGTGGTGACGAAACTGCGGACGGTGTACCACTTCACGCGGCACGGCTTCCCCATGCAGGTGTGCCTGGACGACGTGGGGGCGGTGGGCAAATATGCGGAAGTGGAAGTGATGGCCGAACCGGCCCAAATGGACGCCGCGAGGCAAGCCGTGATGACCACCGCGACCGAACTGGGCCTGACCGACCACGAACGGCGGGGGTATCTGCGGTTGCTTCTCGAAAGAAAGTAGCCGCACGATGAGGAGGAAAAAACACGATCAGGAAGGCAGACGGAGTTCCGTTCTGAACACTGCTGGGATCGGATCGTGTCTTCTCTGCTCGTATCGTGCGACAAACCTCTCGGTACGCTGGCCGAGGCTACAATCCTTCCATGCTCCCCGTCGCCACCACCACCGCCGAAGTCCGTGCCGCCGTGCTCTCCGCCCGTACCGCCGGCCACCGCATCGGGTTCGTGCCCACGATGGGCGCGCTGCACGCCGGGCACGCCGAACTCGTGCGGGTCGCCAAGAAGCAAGCCAATTTCGTCGTCGTGTCGGTGTTCGTGAACCCGACGCAGTTCGGGCCGAACGAAGACTTCGCCAAGTACCCCCGCACGCTCGACGACGACCGCCGCATCTCCGCCGACGCCGGCGGCGACCTGATCTTCGCCCCGACCGCGGCCGAAATGTACCCGCCGAACGCCGTCACGTTCGTGGAGGTGGCGGGGCTGGATCAGGTGTTGTGTGGCCCGCGGCGGCCGGGCCACTTCCGCGGGGTCGCCACGGTGGTGTTGAAGCTGTTCAACATCGTGCGGCCCGATGTGGCCGTGTTCGGGGCGAAGGACGCTCAGCAGTCGATCATCTTGAAAAAGATGGTGGCCGACCTGAACGTGCCGGTCGAAATGATCATCGCCCAGACGGTGCGTGAAGCCGACGGCCTGGCGATGAGTTCCCGCAACCGCTATCTGAGTGCGACCGACCGAGCCGAAGCGCCGAAGATTTATCGCGCACTGCGTGACATCGAAGCGCGTGCGGCGGCGGAAACGGAAGTGGCGAAACTGGAAGCACAACTGCTCGCGGCGGTGCAAGCCATCCCCGGCGCGCGGGTCGATTACGCGAACATCCTGGACGCCGAGAACCTGTCGCCGATGACTACGCTCGACCACCCGGCGCTGGCGGCCGTCGCCGTATTTCTGGGCAGCACGCGGCTGATCGATAACCTGATCCTGTCACCCCGGAGCGCGACTGCCTGACCCGAGCCTATCATGCTGCGGCGTTCCGCCGCGGTTGCGCTCGCTCCCGCGTTGCGACCCCGAGGCCGTTTTTCTTGGTGCCGGTAGGCCTCGGGTCTGACCTGCACTGAGTCAACCGAAGTTTCTGGTCAGACCCGAGGCCTACC
>JANNVG010000069.1:0-6680 GCA_031414395.1 Fimbriiglobus sp. | reverse complement strand
GGTCTCTCCGGGCGGAGCGCCCGTCGGACCCACCCTACACCGATTCCGCATGTTACCCCCGCTCCACTCCGTCACACGCATGGCCGGTTCGTCCGCGGCAGCGTAGTCTGCCTCCGGCTCCCACCGGACGGCCCGACCGATGCACCGCGAGTTCGACCCGACCGACAACCCGTTCCGCCCGAAGTCGCATCTGCCGCTTTACATCTTCACCGCCGCCCTCGGGGTGCTGGTCGCCGCCGACCTGTGGCCACTGCTCGCCGGCTGGATTAACTCGCCCGCCGTGCCCTCCTGGAACCGTACGCAGTTCGGGTTCACGTCGGCGTTCGCGCTGCTCGCGGCGGTCCTCGGCGGCGCGCGGGCACTGTTCGGGGCGCTCGAGAAACTCGGCCAGTGGAAGGTGGGCGCCGACCTCGCCGTGGCCATCGCGTGCATCGCCGCCATCGTGATGGGCGAGCCGCTCGTCGCCGCCGAGGTGGTGTTCATCGGCCTGCTCGGCGAGTGCCTGGAAGCCGTCACCTTCGACCGCACGCAGAAGGCGCTCGGCAAGCTGAGCGAGCTGTTCCCGCAACGCTGCTGGGTGATCCGCGACGGCGTGGAGGTGCGGGCGCTCACGGCCGAACTGGTGGTGGGCGACAGGGTCGTCGTCAAACCGGGCGGGATCATCCCGGTGGACGGCGTGGTGATCGACGGCCGGTCGGCGGTGGACACGAGTGCATTAACCGGCGAGAGCGTGCCGGTGGAGAAAGGGCCGGGCGACACGGTGCTGGCCGGCAGCGTGGTTCAAAACGGCTCGCTGACGGTGGACGCGAAGCGGGTGAGCACTGAGACGGTGGCCGGGCGGGTGATCGACCTGACCGGGCGGGCGCTGAAAGAGAAGTCGGCCGGCGAGCGGCTGGCCGACAAGTTGGCCCGCTACTTCCTGCCGGTGGTGCTCGGGCTGGCGGTGCTGGCGTTCGCGGTGAACGTCGGCATCGCCCTCGGCGGCGGCACCGAGGCGAAGAAGGTGTCGTTCGCCGCCGCGTGCCGTGTCGCACTGTACCCCACGCTGGCCGTGCTGGTGGTGGCCTGCCCGTGCCCGCTGGTGCTGGCCACCCCCGCGGCCGTCATCGCCGCACTCGGCCGGTTGGCGGGCACCGGTGTACTGGTGAAGAGCGGGGCGGCGCTCGAACGGCTGGCCGGCGTGACGGCGTTCGCGTTCGACAAGACCGGCACGCTGACCGAAGGCAGGCTCGAACTCGGCGACGTGCTGCCACTGACCGGCACGGCCGACGAGTTGCTCCGCACCGCCGCGACCGCCGAGGGCAAGAGCGAACACCCCATCGCCCGCGTCATCACCGCCGCCGTCTTCGGCTCACCTCCTGTAGCCGGCCTCTGTGAGGCCAGTCCGGGGTCACAGACCCCGGCTACAGCGGTCGAGGAGTTCGCCGCCATTCCGGGTGGCGGGGTGCGGGCGGTCGCGGGCGGGAGCGTCATCCTCGTCGGCACCCGCCGGCTGATGACTGACAACGGGGTGTCAGTGGGCGAAGCGGCCGACGCGCTGCTCGCACAGTTGGATCTGACCGGGCAGACGTCGCTGCTCGTCGCCCGCAACGGCGAGCTGCTCGGCGCCATCGGCGCGCGTGACCGCGTGCGGCCCGAAGCAGCCGGCGTGCTGAGCGAGCTGCAAGCGCTCGGTGTCAACCGGCTGTCACTGCTCACCGGCGACCGGGCGAGCGTGGCGGCGGCGGTGTCGGCGAACCTGCCACTGAGTGAAGTCCGCTCCGAGCTGTTGCCCACGGACAAGGCGTCGGCCGTCACCTCGACAACGGCGTTCGTCGGCGACGGGGTGAACGACGCGCCCGCGCTCGCCACCGCTGCCGTCGGCATCGCCATCGGCAGTGGCACCGACATCGCCGCCGCCGCCGGCGACATCGTCATGATGGGCGACCCGCTCCGCCCGCTCCCGCTCCTGCTCCGCCTATCCCGCGAGATGGTGCGGGTGATCCGCCAGAACGTCCTCTGGTTCGGCTTCGGCGTGAACGGCGTCGGCGTGCTGCTCACCGGCTTCCTGTGGCCGCTGTTCGCCAAGGCCGACTGGCTGGATAAAGCCCCGCTCGCCGGCGTCATCTACCACCAACTCGGCTCGCTGCTGGTGCTGGCGAACTCCATGCGGCTGCTCGCGTTCGAGCGGACCGGCACGAACACCCTGTTCGGCCGCGTGCGGTCTCGGCTCGGGCGGTTCGACCGCTGGGTGAACACCGTTCACGCGCACGACCTGTTCGACTGGTTGGGCAAGCGGCGGCGGGTGATCGCCCGCACCGCACTGGTGCTCGCGGCGGTGGTCTGGCTGGTGTCCGGGGTGGTGGTGATTGCGGCGGACGAAGTGGGCGTGTGCCAGCGGTTCGGGGCGGTCGAGCCAGTCATGGAACCCGGCCTTCACTACCGCCTGCCGTGGCCCGTGGACAAAGTGACCCGCGTGAAACCGGCCGAGGTGAAGACGGTCGAAGTCGGCTTCCGGCTGCTGACCCCCGAGCAAGCCAAGCAGATGGAGCAAGCGAAACAGGAGCAGCAGCGGGTGCGGCGGCCGGGCGAGGGGTCGCTCAGTTGGGCCAGCTCGCACTCGGACGCCACCAGCCGATTAACAGACGAATCGCTCCTGCTCACAGGCGACGGCAACCTGGTGGAAGTGCTGGCGACGGTGCGGTACACGATTGCCAACCCGACGGCGTTCGTGCTCGGCGTACAAGACGTGACGCCGATTCTGCGGTCCGCCGCCGAGTCGGTGTTGCGCGAGTTGGCCGCGTCGCGGGCCTTCGAGGAACTGCTCGGGTTGGGTCGCCCCGAAGTGGAGCGGCTGGCATTCGCTAAGTTGAATGCCAGCGTTCAAGAGGCGTCCGCCGACCGCCTGGGCGTGAGGCTGGAAGGCATCACCATCCACGACTTGCACCCGCCGCAGGACGTGGTGGCCGCGTATCACGCCGTGGCCGAGGCCATTCAGAAGCGCGACAAGACGGTGAACGAGGCGACCGCGGAGGCGTCGCGGGTGGTGTCTCGTGCGGCCGACGAGAAGGTGCGAGTGGTGGCCGTGGCGACGGCCGAGAACACGAAGAAGGTGAGTGAGGCCGAGGCCGCCCGCGACGTGTTCGTGCGGTGGCACGTGGCCCGCACCACACTGACACCGGCGGAAGAAATGCAAGTCGGCGGCGACCCGGAGAAGCGGGCGCAGTTGCTCGTGGTGAAACGCTACTTGACCGAGCTGCGGCTGTCGCTCGATGCGTCCGTCGCCACCCTGAAGGGCCGCGACAAGATCCTGATCGACGCCGACAAACTGCCCGGCACCCGCCGGCTGTTCCTGCTCGACCCCGACCTGATGCCGAACCCCCCCCCGCTCGCCTTCCCACGCGGCGGCGGCAGCGACCAACGAGACCCGCCGTAACCTTCCCTCGTCCCCACGCTCCGCGTGGGGACGGACGCGACCACGCTCCGCGTCGGGGGTATGGACGCGGAGCGTCCAAGTGCGTTTCCCCACGCAGAGCGTGGGAACGAGGTTTGCATGAAACGCCTCCTCCTTATCCTCCTCCCGTTGCTCCTGCTCGCGTGGGGCATCACGGCGCTCTACCCGGTGGACTACGCCGAGTACGCCTACGTCACGCGGTTCGGCCGGCCGGTGGCGGTGATCGACGGCGAGTCCGCCGCCGGGTTGCACTTCAAACTGCCGTGGCCGATTGACTCCGTCGCCCGCATCGACCGCCGCGTGCAGTCGTTCGACCTGCCGGCGGTGGAATCGCTCACCCGCGACACCAAGCGGAACACCATCGACAAGACGCTGACCGTCGATGCGTTCGTCACGTGGCGGGTGCCCGACGCCACCGCCGCCGACACGTTCGTGAAGGCGACCGGCACACCGGAGCAGGTGAAGAAGCTGCTGGCCCCGCAGATCAGCGGGCGGCTGGCCGCGGTGGTCGGGGCGATGTCGCTCGACGAGTTGGTGTCGGTGCCGGATTCGAAAGACCCGGCCGTGCGGCAGGCGATGGCCGACCGCCGAGTCGTGGCGTTCGAAGAGAAGCTGCTGGCCGACGGGTTCGTGCAGAAGGTGCGGGAGCAGTACGGCATCGAGATCGTCACCCTGCGGCTGCGGCGGCTGACGTTCCCCGAGGCGGTGCGGACGAGCATCTACGAGCGGATCCGTGCGGAGCGCACGATTAAAGTGGCCGAGTACGAGAACGACGGCCGCCGCGAGGCGTCGCAGAGGACCGCCGCGGCCGAGCAGTCGCGGCGGGAGATCGAGGCGACGGCACGGGCGGAGAAGCAGCGGATCGAGGGCGAGGCGGACGTGAAGGCCGACCAACTGCGGAACGAGGCGCACGCCAAAGACCCGGAGTTCTACGCCTTCCTGCAACGGCTGAAGGCGATGCAGGCGGTGCTGGCGGACAGCCGGGACGTGCTGCTGCTGTCGCTGAATCACGAACTGTTCCGCCTGCTGAAAGAAGCCCCGAAGCCACCCAAGTGACCCCACTGTAGCCGGGGTCTGTGACCCCGGTTCCGACCGGCCTCACAGAGGCCGGCTACAGTAACGAGCCACCCATGCGCCGCCTCAAGTACATCGTGCCGCTCCTGATCGCGCTCTACCTGCTCACCGGCGTCTCGCAGGTGGAGCCGGACGAGCGGGCGGTGGTGCGGCGGTTCGGCCGGGTGATCGACCGCCCCGGCCCCGGCCTCCGTATCGGCCTGCCGTGGGGCGTCGATCAGGTGGACAAGTTCAAAGTGCGGACGGTACAACTGACGGTCGGGTACAACCCGGACGAGACGGCCGACGCGCCCGGCATCCCCACCGGTCAACTCATCACCGGCGATCAGAACCTCGTCAACCTGCGGATGGTCGTGGCCTACGCCATCGACACCCGCGACGGCGAGCTGGACAACTACGCCGCCCACCGCGATCGCGTGGACGCGGTGTTGTCTCGTGAAGCCGAGGCAGTGGCGAGCGAGTGGGCGGCGGCGCGAACGGTGGACGACGTGTTGTCCGGCCGGGCGGCGGTGTCGCAACAGGTGGCCGACCGCTTGCCGGCGCGGATCGCCGCTCACCGGCTCGGCATCGTCGTCCAGCGGGTGAGCGTCGAACACCTGGCCGCCCCGGATGCCGTGAAGGACTCGTTCGACGCCGTCAACCAGGCGCAGACGGGCATCCGCACGCGGGTGAACCAGGCCGAACAAGACGGGCAGCGGCGGGTGAGCGAGGCGAACTCACTGCGCCAGCGGTTGCTGTCCGAGGCGAAGGCGTATGCCAACGAGCGGGAGACGCTCGCCACCGCCGACGCCGACGCCTTCACCAAGCGGCTGAAGTCGTACCAGTCGCTTCGACAGTCGAACCCAGACATCCTGGCCGCCATCTGGCGGGAGGAGGTGGGCAAGATCCTGGTCGGGGTGAAGGAGCGCGGGCGGATTGAGGTGCTCGACGACACCCTCGGCCCGAACGGGCTGGAGCTGAATCAGTTCATCCCGACGAAGAAGTAGCGGCGGGCGGTCACAGGGTGTGCCACCAGAAGAGGTCGAGTTCCCCCCACCCGGTTCGGTGGCTTCGCCCCCCGAACCGACCTCCCCCGCAAGGGGGGAGGTGGGGCGAGTTGCGTGTTCCCTCGTGTCATACCCGCTTGCGGTGATGTCTTTTTGTAGCCGTCCTCTGTGAGGCCGGTCTGACCGGGGTCACAGACCCCGGCTACAAAAAGCGATGACTGCAACTTGGTATCACTGCCGCGAAAATGCCACCAACCCCCACCGCCCCCCTTGCGGGGGAGGTCGCCGCACGGAGCGACGCGACGGCGGCGGGCGGGGGGTACTCTCCGCCGACACCCAATGGCCCGCCGCCTATCACATCCCCATGTCTGATCGCTTCTACACGCCCGAACCGCTGTCAGCCGGCGACCTCACGCTGTCCGGGCCGGACGCGCACCACATGTCCACCGTCCGCCGGTTCACCCCCGGCGATGCGGTGGTGCTGTTCAACGGCGACGGGTGCGAGTACCCGGCGGAGGTGGTCGCGGTCGGCAAGAAGAGCGTCACGCTGAACATCCTCCGGCGGGAGGTAGTTTCCCGCGAAGTACACTTCCCCGTCGTCGTCGGGTCGGCACTGCCGAAGGGCGACCGGGCCGACTATCTCATCGAGAAGCTGGTGGAGGTGGGGGCCACACGGTTCGTGCCGCTCGTCACCGAGCGATCGGTGGTCATCCCGAAAGAGGGCACGCTGGCGAAACTCGAACGCGGGGTGATCGAGGCGAGCAAGCAGTGCGGGCGGAACGTGCTGATGAGAATCGACCCGCCGAAGCTGTGGGCGGAGTTCGTGCATCTGCCCGACCTGCCGGCGGCGAGGTTCGTTTTGCACACGGCCGACGGCACACCGGCCGAGCGGTCGGCAGAAGGGGTGGCGTTCGCGGTCGGGCCGGAGGGCGGGTTCACGGCGGCGGAAGTGACTGCGGCGGTGGCGGCCGGGTGGCGGGTGGCGAGCTTCGGCCCGCGGGTGCTGCGGGTGGAAACGGCGGCAGTCGTCGCCGCCGCGTGGGCGACGACCCCTCGTTCCCATGCTCCGCGTGGGGACGATTCCTCGGACGCTCCGCGTCCCTCCACTCCCACAGACACATGCGGCACGCGGGAACGGGAGTGAGACGCGGAGCGTCGCGGGTGGCGTTCCCACGCGGAGCGTGGGA
>JANNVG010000068.1:0-5909 GCA_031414395.1 Fimbriiglobus sp. | reverse complement strand
TCAGCGCCTCGAACTTCGCCCCGACGGGCACCACCACGCTCTTCCCGCCGCCGACGATGTACACCTTCCCGTCGGCCGTCACCACCGGGCTGACCGCCTGATTTATCCCGCTCGGCAACCGTTCGGTGTACACCTTCTTGCCGGTCGCCAGGTCCAGGCACCGCAGCGTGTCCTTCTCCATGCGGTACACCTGCCCGCCGGCGATGACGGGTGACGAGTACCCCTCCGGGTTCGGCCCGGTCGTCCACTTCACGTGCGTCTTGGTCACGTCCCCTTTGCCCGTCGGATCAACCGCCACGCCCGGCCCGCCGCGGCCGTTCTCGGCGTACACCAGCCCGTCGGCGAACACCGGCGTCGGCACGTCGCCCTTGTTCTTGGCGGTCCAAATGACCTCGCCGTCGGTCGGGTTCAACCCCTGCACCGCCCCCGATGCGGCGACCAGCAGTTGCGGCTTGCCGCCCACCTCCACCAGCAGCGGCGTGCTGTGGTTGAAGTTGGCGTCGGGGCGTTTCTTCTCCCACTTCACATCACCGGTCTTCGCGTCGAAGGCGATCAACCGCGACTCGGCCGGCTTGGTGCCGTCGGCCAGCACCAGCACGTTCCCGCCGGCGAGCACCGGACTCGTGCCCACGCACACGTCCCACGCGAACGGCTTCACCTCCGCGCGCCAGACCTCCTTGCCGTCGAAGTCGAGGGCCGCCAGCACCGACGAGCCGAACAGGGCGTACACCCGCGTGCCGTCGGTGCAGGGCGTGGACGCGGCGTACCCGCCGCGGAGGTCCTTAAGCTGCCACGGACCCGGCGGCACGGTCACGTCCCACTTCGGGCTGCCGTCGGTGGCGGAGTAACAAGCGACGTGGTGTTCGGGGAACTCGGACTGTGCGACGCCGTCGGGCCAGAAGGCGGCGGTGACGAACACGCGGTCCTTCCACACGACGGGGCTGGACTGGTTCAGGTCGCGTTTCGGCTTGCCTTTGGCGGTGGTGCCGGGCAGGGGGGCTTTCCACAGCACGTTCTCGTCGGCCTTGCCGCCCCAACTGATCGGCAGGGACTTCTCGTCGGACTGCCCCTGACCGCCCGGCCCGCGCCACCCCGGCCACGTGTCGCCGGCCGGAGCGACGACGGACAACACCACGCACACGCACAGAGCGATGGCAACTCGCATGGCCGACACCCGGAGGGGAGAGCGGAGATCGTACCACGCGAGTGGGCGGCAGGTGCTACTTCTTCTCCGGCCGCTTGGGCGGGGTGAGCAGGTCCAGTTCGGGGTGTTGCTTCTCGGCGAACGCGACGAACTCCCACACGTCTTCGAACTTGCGGTCGTAGGTGAACTCCAACGCGTTCAACACCGCCCGCCGCTTCTCCCGCACCACGAACGGTCGCTTGAGCAGATCGACCAGCACCTGCGGCGGCAGCGGCTTCGGCTTGGGGAGCGAATCGGGCGACACCAGCCCGCCGGCGACCGCCGGGAACGCTTTGCGGCGGTGCAACTCCTCACGGCTCAGGCCGAAACAGAGGGCTTCCAGGGCGTGCGGGACATCTCGGCACCGCTGATCCTGCCAGTACCAAGTCATCTCCATCTCGGCCAGAAATTCGGCGGCACGGGTGGCCACGTCGGGGGTGTCGGGTGGCATACCGAATCTCGCCCGCCCCTGCTCAATCATGGCCCGTTCAGAATCGTCCAGAGCCAATTTCAGTGCTTCGGCCAGTTTCACCTCGGAACGCGCAGTCGAAAGGGCCCCCGTCATGAGTACGAACCTGAGGAGCAACGGCTGCCGACTCCATGAATCTACCTCGCGGGCAAGTTGCAAAGATAGCCACTGGGTGAGTTGTTCTGCGATTTCTTCACGGTCATTGGGCGTGAGCAGTTGGGTCAGACCAGCGAGTTCAATGGCCGCATCTTCCGTCGCGTGACTTTCACTGCCCCTCACGAAGTCTCTCCTCAGCAACGGCACCACCTCGCCGACGACCTTTTTGGAGAGTGCCGGGTCAAGGCGGTCACACCACATCGTAACTCCGCCTGACAGAATTTCCCGCTCCGGGGCGTCCCGAGCCGCATGAATCTGCTGCAGCCATAGTGACGCAAATTCCCCCAACAAGCTCTCTCGCCGTGAGGAGGGAAGCAACCCTGACAGCGTGCCTATTCCGATCGTGATCGTCCCTTTCTCATACACGTCAGTCGTGATCTGAAATCGTTTCAGGAATTCTCTGACTGCTCGAACGGCGAGATCCTCGGTGCGCGAACTGGGCAACTGCCGGATGAGTTGGGCAAAATGGTACGCCTGACTCCCCCAAAGGGACAACCGACGCCCAGAACAAAGCCGCGCGATCATTAAGTCGGCCATTTCTTCGGTTCGTGCCGGCGACCGAGCGGCGCACGTTGCCAACCTTTCGGCGGACTCGTCCTGGAGTGGGACGTAGTTCTTGTACAGGTCGACAACACGATCCGTCAGTTCGTCGGGCGGTCCGTGCCAATACCCCTCTTGTGCAATTGCCAAGAGCAGGCAGTTCCGGATCGATTCCGGGGTGTTCGGGTCGCGAATCCGTTCTCCGAACACTCGCTCGACCAACCCCCGTGCTTTCGCATCCAGTCCGACGAGGGAGTGGAGCACAGCGGAAGAAAGATGTAACTCATTCCCTGACCGCACCGGGTAGGTCGTTAACTCCTCGATCAGCACTTTTCCAAAGGATGTCTGCCGCGAATCGAGTACCTCCCAATGGATCGTACTCATTTCCGCCTCGTCCCCCCCGTTCCGGGTGTAAATGAGCTTGGCGATAAATGCCTTAGCCAGTGCCCGCTCGGACTTCGCGTTTGCTGCCACGGCCTCGTTCCGGGCATCGATAGCCGACTGTTTCTCGTCCTCCGCACGTTTCGCGTCGGCCTTCGCATGCGTCCGCTGGGCGTTCGCGTCGAGGCCGAAGCCGAACGACACGGCCGTCGCGGTCGCCATGACGAGCAGCACGCCGGCCCCGGTCAGGGCCACCCGCTTGTTCCGCTTCACCCACTTGGCCGCCGACTCGATCACCCCGGCAGGGCGGACGCTCACCGGCTTGCCGCCCAGCCAGTTGCGGAGGTCCGTCGCCAGCGCGCCGGCGGTCGGATAGCGGTCCCGCGGGTCGCCGCTCAGGCACTTGTGGGCGATCAGCGCCAGGTCGGTCGGCACCGTCGGGAAGCGGTCCCGCAGTTTCGGCACGTCCGCCTTCGCCACCGCCGCCATCAGTTCCAGCGGGTTCGGTGCGTCGATGGGCCGTTGCCCGCACAGCAGTTCGTACAGCATCACCCCGAGCGCCCACACGTCAGCCTCCGGGCCGACGAACTTGGTCCGCCCGCTCGCCTGTTCCGGGGCCATGTACGCCGGCGTGCCGAGTACGTCCTGGGTGTGCGTCAGGTCCGATCCCAGCCCGCGCTTGGCCAGCCCGAAGTCGGTCACTTTGGGGGTGCCGTCGGCGGTGAGCAGTACGTTCGCCGGCTTCAGGTCGCGGTGAACAATTCCCTGAGCGTGGGCGGCGTTCACCCCGTCGGCGATCTTCGCCATCAGGTCGGCGGTGCGGCGGAACCAACTCGCGTCGCGGGTTTGCTCGGCCTTGCTGACGGTGGTGAGGTCGCCGCCGGCGCAGTATTCGAGTGCGAGGTACGGGCGGCCGGCGTGCTCGCCGAAGCTGTACACTTCGACCACGTTCGGGTGGCGGACACTCGCGATCGATTCGGCTTCGGCCAGGAAGCGGATGAGCGCGCGGGCGTCGAGGGTGGTGCCGCTGCGGACGGTCTTGAGGGCGACGATGCGATTGAGGCCCGACTGACGAGCGAGGTACACCACCCCCATACCACCGGCCCCGATCTCGCGGTCGAGGATGAACCCCGGCGGAGCGTCGAGCGGGGAGGCGGGCGGAAGCGGAGCGGTGCCCGCCCCGGTGCGGGTGGCGTCGGGCGGGGAGGTGCGGGTTACGTCGGCAGACATGCGGATAGTGTACCGCACGTTCGGGAGGGTGTTCAAGTGGCCGGATCGGAACACCCGGCGGATGGTTCAGTCGCTTCACCACAGTGGGCCCATTTCGCCGTAAGTGCTTGGCCGGCATGGGTGGTTCTACGATTCGGGAATGGTTCCACGGAGAGGTGGGTGTGTGCTGGAAAGAACCATCCGGGCGGCGGAAAGCGTTTGCACCGTGCCGGCCGGTCGTCGTAACATGAGGCTGTTCCGGCCCGTCGAGTACCCGCCATGCGCCACCTCCTCCCGCTGATCGCGTTCGCCCTTCTGATGTGTGTCGCCCCCGCCCGTGCGGCCGACGAGCAACCCGCCGTCGGCGGGAAGAAGCTGAGCGAGTGGCAGACCATGCTCCGCGAGAGCGAGAACGCGCGGCTGCGGAAGGCGGCGGTGGCCGCCCTCGGGGAGATCGCCGGCGCGAACACGCAAGACGGCAAGCTGGTGAAGGACCTCGTGACGGCCGTGGGCAAGGCGATGCGGAACGACAGCGCGCCCGGCGTGCGGGCGGAGGCGGCGCGGGCCCTCTCGCGGCTGGCGTCGGACCTGCTGAAGGACACGAAGGCGGACGTGGGGTCGGTGGTGGTGGACCTGGCCGAGGGCATTCGGTCCGAGAAGGACGCGGACGTGCGGCTGGCGCAGGCGGAGGCGCTGTCGCGGTTCGGGGAGAAGGCGAAGGCGGCGGTGGAGAGCCTGTCGGTGGCCCTGACGGACGCCGACCCGAAGGTGAAGGCGGCGGCGGCGACGGCCCTCGGGCGGATCGGCAAGGACGCCAAGCGGTCGGCCGACGACCTGCTGCCGCTGGTGAAGAGCGAGGACGCGGACGTGCGGAAGGCGGTGGTGTTCGCCCTCGGGCGGGTGGAACCGGACGACGTGGGCAAGGTGTCGGAGGCGATCGCCAAGTTCACCACCGACAAGGACGAGCAGACGCGGAAGGAGGCGATCGCCTCGCTGTGCCTGCTGAAGGACAAGTCGCCGGACACGGTGAAGGCGGTGGCGGCCGGGCTGACGGACGAGAGCGTGGAGGTGCGGCGGGTGGCGGCGGCCGGGCTGAGCAAGTTCGAGCGGGCGACGAAGGAGGCGGCGGCGGAACTGCTGGCGGCGTTCAAGAAGGCGGGCGAGGACAAGCTGGTGAAGGCGTACGCGCTGCACAGCTTGTGCCTGGGGGTGAAAGACG
Source organism: Fimbriiglobus sp. (assembly GCA_031414395.1). Lineage (GTDB taxonomy): Bacteria > Planctomycetota > Planctomycetia > Gemmatales > Gemmataceae > JALHQU01. Next base: position 752 of record JANNVG010000068.1, on the reverse strand, counting down.
ACCCGTCGAAAATCCTGCCCGAGTTGACCGCCCGCCTGGACCCGACGGTGGAACGGGACGCGGACGTGCGGGTGGCCATCTGCGACGAGATCGGCGACTTCGGGCCGGACGCGCAGTCGGCCGTGCCGCAACTGCGGGTGGCGCAGAAGGACCCGGTCGGGCAGGTGCGGGACGCCGCTACCTTCGCCATCAAGAAGGTGATCGCCAAGAAGGAAGACAAGCCGGAGGAGAAGAAGGACAAGTGAGCCGGGGCGATGTCGCCCCGGAGGCTCGCGGTGTCCGCCCGTCACCGCGGCAGCTTCTCCGTGATCCGCCCGTGCGGGTTCAGCACCTTCACCCGGTCGGCGTTGATCTGGATGTACGGGGCGAACGCCGCGGGCACGTTCACGTCTTGAAAGATCGCCTCCACCGGGCATTCCGGCACGCACGCCCCGCAGTCGATGCAGTCGTCCGGGTCGATGTACAGTTGCCGCCCGTCGGCGTAGAAGCACTCCATCGGGCAGACTACCACGCAGTCGGTGTACTTGCAGTTCACGCACGGTTCGGTGACGACATGGGCCATGGCTGTTGCTCCGCGGGGGAACTCCCCACGGGCGGCCAATGCACCCCGCGTGCCGGCGCGAAAAGCCTGAAAAACCAGGGGTGAGCGGGCGATGTGACGACGAAATGTGGACGGGTGACGACGGGCGGTTTTCGGGCGAACGGCGCGACGTGAGTCCGCCGGTTCCGGGTGAACCGCGGGTGTCAACCCG